>CAYYZJ010000267.1:0-1734 GCA_964475615.1 uncultured Flavitalea sp.
AAAGAAGATTGCTGTCTTTTTCATAACCGGTATAATTTAATTGTTGAGGAAAGATGTAGTGCTGTCAGCAACAGCAGCAGAAACAATGCCACAAAGTTAGGGTATAAGGGAGAAGGTGTAAGGTAGAAGGTGAAGGGAAGCAATAATATTAATGTTAACTTTTAGCCTTAAACCTTCCGCCTTCCACCTTACGCCTTCTCCCTTATGCCTTCCGCCTTCTCCCTTTCTTCCGCCATTGCCTTGAGATGATGAATGCTTACGTTCAGCTCATAGCCGATCAGCAATACCAGCGAATTAAAATAGATCAGCAGCATGAGGATGAGTATGGTGCCGATGGAGCCGTACACTTTATTATAAGTGCCGAATTTATTCACCCAGAAAGAAAACAGGAAAGTGAAGAGGATGAACAGAAAAGTGGCCAGCGTGGTCCCGGGCGAAGCCAGCCTCCAGCGCTTATGCACCGAAGGCGCATATTTGTAGATAAAAGCGATGGAGAAATAAAACAGCGGAATGATCACCACCCAGCGCAGGGTCTTGAACAGCCATCTGGCTGAATGATTGCGGATATGCAGCCATTTGAGCAGGCTTTTCAGCAGCGTGTCCTGCGTAACCAGGATCGTTACCGTGCCGATCACCATCAATATCACCAGCAGCGTGAGCTTGATGGCCATCCAGCGGATCTGGAGAGCGTTTTGCCTGGCATTGTAGATAAGCGATTTATTGAAGGAGCGCATCAGGCCCATCATGGCATTGGACGCATAGAAAAGGGCAAGCACGAAACCGAAGGAAAGCAATCCACCCCTGGGCTTTTCCAGGAAATCGTTCAGGAAATTGCGTACCAGCTCATAAGTATTCTGGTTAGGCGTGATATCGCGCGTGAGCATCAGCAACTGGTGGCTGATCATTTTTGAAACCGGAAGATAGGGGATCAGCGTGCAAAGAAAGATCGTGGCAGCGGGAATGGCTGTGAGAAAACTGAAAGAGATCGACCTGGCGCGGTCATTCAACCCAACCTTCTGTACCTGGCTCAAAAAGAATTTTATCACATCGTATAAAGGCACGCCCTGGAATCCGGGAAGAACAATCTTCTTGCTCTTCGCAATACAATACTGGAGCAAACGGGTGTTTAATATGATCCTTTCGATGCGGGTCATGCAATGAAAATTATTTTGCCTGCTGCGCTTTTTCCTGCTCGCCGATCCTGATCTGTTCATCGAGCGCCTGCTGATAGGCCCTGGCATTCTTCAGGTGCTCCTCATAGCTTGCCGAAAAATTGGAATAGCCCGAAAAATCGGGCTTGGCCACAAAGTACAGGTAATCCGTTTTCGGCGCATTCAGCACGGCTTCCAGCGTTTCGGGCGATGGCGTGCAGATGGGGCCGGGAGGAAGTCCCGCATATTTATACGTATTATACGGCGATTCGGTTGAAAGGTATTTTGTATACACCCGCTTCAGCTCAAAATTGCGCAGGGCAAATTTTACGGTGGGATCGGCGGCCAGCTTCATGCCTTTCGACAGGCGGTTGAGGTATACGCTGGCAATGATCGGCTTGTCTTCTTTTCTATTCGATTCTTCTTCCACGATGGACGAAAGGATATAAGCGGTGGCAGGATTAAGTCCCAGCCGGGCCGCCTGCTGCCGGCGCTCTTCGGTCCAGAAACTGTTATAGCTGTTGTATAGTTTCTTAAAGATCCGCTCCGGCGGCGTGTTCCAGAAATAGGTGTAGGTGTCGGG
>CAYYZJ010000268.1:0-3608 GCA_964475615.1 uncultured Flavitalea sp.
TATTGAAAAATACGAATAAGTAATAAAAATCCCTATCTTTACAATAGCTCTGCTATTTTAGTTCTTACCTTGCGCTGTCGCAGCTTCCTCTTTAGTTAGTTTCCTCAGTTCATCGTAGTCAATGACAAATAGTGAACAGAGTGCGTTTTTTTCATTTTTAATTTTTTGCACAATGAACATTTATGTAGGCAACCTCTCCTGGTCAATGACCGATGAGGATCTCAGAAACCTTTTTGAACAGCACGGCACCGTTTCATCTGCCAAGATCGTTAAAGACAAAGCTTCAGGCCGCAGCAAAGGCTTTGGTTTTGTTGAAATGGAAGATGACAATGAAGCACAGCAGGCCATCACCAGCCTCTACGACACTGAGGTGATGGGCCGCAAAATCATCGTGAACGAATCACAGCCCAAACAGCAAGGTGGCGGCGGTGGTGGATTCAAGAAGAGAAGCTTCGGCGGCAACAGCGGTGGCGGCGGCTATAAAAAAGGCGGCTATAACCGCGGTGGCGGCGGCTACGACAGGGATTATTAATTTTATTCAATCAATATATCTTTGTTTCAAATCCTTCCTGCAGGAAGGATTTTTTTATTTTCGCTGCTGCGAACTTTTCAGGAATGGAAATTTCAACATCAGCAATGATCAACCGGCTTGTCATTTTCATTATGCTTTGTCTTCTCGGCGCAGCCTGCCATAATGCAGAACAAAAAACAGCAACCAACCCTGTACAGAATACTTCCCGGATCAGGCGAATGCTGAAAGAAGCGGCTGTTGCCGGTAATTTCAGCAACCAGACCGAATTTCATTTCGACAGCAACAGCATCAACCGGTTCGTCGAAAAATATCCTCTATTCCAATCCCTCAAACCGGATATCGATCAATTTTATTCCAATCGCGCTTATGCTTATGCGTGGTATGACCGGCGCGGATGGATCGAACAGGCAGATAACCTGTATAACCATATCCTGAACATGGGTGAAGAAGGACTGCCGGAAAGGATCCCATATAAAGATTCACTGGCTTCAGTAGTGGAAGCGCTCACGCCGGCACAAAAAGCCAATCCCGAATATGAGCTCATGCTCACCGCGCAATATTTCAACTATGCCAAAACAGTATGGGGCGGCTTGTCTGAAAAAGATTCCAGATCATTGAAATGGTTCATACCCCGGAAAAAAATGGACATGCCCCAGCTCATGGATTCCCTGCTGCGCGATACCACTGCATCGCTCATATCGCAGGGATATACTTACCGGCAATATGACCTGCTGAAAAATTATTTGAAACGCTATCGCGAGATCGAATCGAAAAAAGACTGGCCGCTCATCGAAGCCGGCCGCAGATCATACCGCAAGGGCGATTCGGCTACCGTGCCGGCTTTGGTGAGAAAAAAATTATACCAGCTTGGCGATATGGCCGATACTGCTGCTGGAGCGAAATTCGATCAATCGCTTGAAGATGGCATCAAACGCTATCAGCATCGCCTGGGCATGAAGGAAGACGGCATCATCAGCCAGGCAGTGATCAATACCCTGAACCAGCCGCTGGATCAATACATCAAACAGATTATCGTGAATATGGAGAGATGCCGCTGGGTTCCCGTTTCATTGAAAGGGGATTATCTCATCATCAATATCCCGGCCTTTACGCTTTTTGGCTATGACAACGATTCGCTGGCCTTTACCATGAAAGTAGTGGTGGGTAAAGCCGTGCACGAAACCGTGATCTTCAATGGCGACCTGAAATATATTGTGTTCAGTCCTTACTGGACGGTACCTTCCGGCATCATGAAAAGAGAAATACTTCCGGCCATTAAAAAAGATCCGGACTATCTTGCCAGGAACAATATGGAATGGCATGGCAAAACGGTGATGCAGAAACCTGGCCCCAGGAATGCACTCGGGCTCGTAAAATTCCTTTTCCCCAACAGCTATGATATCTACCTGCACGACACACCGGCCAAAAGCCTGTTCGGTAAGCACATTCGTGCCTTCAGCCATGGTTGCATCCGGGTGGAGCAGCCCAAAAAGCTGGCCCTGTTCCTGCTGCGCGACGAACCGAAATGGACGCCGGAAAAGATCGATGCAGCCATGCACAGCGGTAAGGAGCAATGGGTAACGCTCAAAAACCCGGTGCCGGTATTCATTGCCTATCTAACGGCATGGGTTGACCGGGAAGGAAAGCTGAACCTGAGAGACGATATTTATAAAAGAGACGACCGGCTGGCAGCCATGATGGCCAAAAACGGAGACTGAAATTTATTTATTCAATAAAATCCTGTTTATATGCATCGCAGAAATTTCATCAAGAACGCTTCGCTGGCAACAGCAGGAATCACCATCATCAATGTTCCCATTTTCGGCAGGAATGCACCGAGCAATAAAGTGCTAGTGGCCGTGATGGGCGTAAACAGCAGAGGGGCTTATCTCGCCAAATGCTATTCTCAACTGCCTAATGTGGAAGTGGCCTATATCTGCGATGTGGAAGAAAAAGCCATACAGAACGGGCTCGATGCACTCAAGGCTGCACCGAGAAAGCCGGTCGTGCACCGGGATATCCGAAAGCTGCTCGAGCTGAAAGATTTTGATGCGCTCATCATTGCAGCTCCCGATCACTGGCATGCCCCTGCAGCCATCATGGGCGTGCAACATAACAAGCATGTATATGTGGAGAAACCATGCGGACAAAATCCCTACGAAGGCGAGCTGCTCGCACAGGCCTTGCAGAAATACAACAAACATATCCAGATGGGCAACCAGCGCCGCTCCATGCCCACGCTGATCGAAGCCGCACAGCAGATCAAACAGGGCGCTATTGGCAAACCATATTTTGCCAAAGCCTGGTATGCGAACAACCGGAAACCGATCGGCTTCGGCAAAAAAACAGCTCCTCCGGCTACGCTGAATTTCGAGCTCTGGCAGGGGCCTGCGCCGAGAAGAGATTATCAGGACAATCTCGTGCATTACAACTGGCATTGGTTCTGGCACTGGGGAACCGGCGAAGCCTGCAATAACGGAACTCATGAAATAGACTGCTGCAGATGGTTCCTCGGGGTAGACTTCCCGAACAAAGTAACTTCTTCCGGCGGCAGATATGCTTATAAAGACGACTGGCAAACTCCCGATACTCAGGTTGCCTGCTTTGAATTCCCCGAAGGAAAAGCCATAACCTGGGAAGGGCGCAGTTGCAACAACATGCCTGTAGAAGGCGCCGGCCGCGGTTTTATCATCTATGGTGAAAAAGGATCGTTGCTCAATCTCGGAGGCGGCGATTACAAGATTTTTGATGAGAACAATAAGCTCGTTAAAGAAGTAAAATCGGAAGTGGCGGCTGATCCTACCAATCCGGTCAGCGCCAGCGGCAATCTCGACCTCTATCATTTCGATAATTTCATTAAAGCAGTCCGCGGCGAAGCAACGCTGAACTCGCCGGTCAGCGAAGGGCATAAAAGCGTATTGCTTTGCCATCTCGCCAATATCGCTCAACGAAAAGGCGAAGCACTTCATTGCGATCCGTTGAACGGGCATATCCTCAACAATGAAGAGGCAAGCCGGCTTTGGAGAAGGGAATATGAAAAAGGCTGGGAGCCGGTGTTATCGTGAGGCGTGAATCG
>CAYYZJ010000269.1:0-11558 GCA_964475615.1 uncultured Flavitalea sp.
CGCAGCAGGTTTTTGAATATGCTTTCCTGATCCTCGATGGCCGAAGCCATTTCTTTCCTGATACTCCTGCTTACAATAGAAGCAAAAGGTTTCGCTAAAAATGATTTGAATTTCAT
This sequence comes from uncultured Flavitalea sp., assembly GCA_964475615.1. Classification (GTDB taxonomy): domain Bacteria; phylum Bacteroidota; class Bacteroidia; order Chitinophagales; family Chitinophagaceae; genus Puia. The sequence goes on from CAYYZJ010000269.1 coordinate 117, forward strand.
ATAATGGCAAGCAAAAATAGCAAACAAACCTACATGAAATCGGGCAATCGGAGTTACCATATTGGTAAAAGATGACGGGGTTGATGGCAGGCATTTTGCAGGGCATTGTTTTCAACCGCAGGGTCGAACCATTGCAGCCGCCATCCGCAGTCAGGAGCCGGGCAGAGGCGGAAACCGGTCATTGCATCCGTTATTATTCAAAAAACCGGAGATTTCGGGTCTGGAATACGGTTTTTTTTAGCTTTATTCTTCCTATTTTCCCGCAATACCCTTACCTTTGCAGCCCTAATCTTGTAATTATGTTCGCTATAGTAAAAATCGCCGGTCAGCAGTTCAAGGTACAGAAAGACCAGACCCTCTATGTTCCGCATCTTGGCGGCAATGCGGGCGACCAGGTTGAATTTGCCGATGTGCTCCTGGCCAGCGCCGATGGTAAATTATCGGTAGGCAGCGCCGTGAAGACAACCATCAAGGCAGAGATCCTTGACCAGGTGCAGGGCGATAAAGTGATTGCCTTTAAAATGAAAAGAAGAAAAGGATTTCGCAAAAAGCACGGACATCGCACACAGTACACCAAGATCAAAGTAACTGATATTGTATAAAGAATTTGACCTCATTTTCAAATTCTCAATTTTCAAATTCTCAAATTAAATATCATGGCACATAAAAAAGGCGAAGGCAGCGTAAAGAACGGACGCGATTCACAAAGCAAACGCCTGGGTGTAAAAATCTTCGGCGGACAGCCTGCAGTTGCCGGCAACATCATCGTTCGTCAGCGCGGCACCGCATATCATGCCGGAAAAAATGTTGGCATCGGAAAAGATTTTACACTGTATGCACTTGCCGACGGCATCGTTGAATTTAAAAAAGGAAAAGGCGAAAGAACTTTCGTTAGCGTGAATGCAGCAGTTGAAAATGCTTAAAAAAAATTTGGAATAATTCAAAAAAAATTTTTGGTTGTTCCAAAGAAGTTTTTATTTTTACTACTGTAAATTAATTTACTAACCAATTAAATTCAAAAAAAATGGCAACTGCAAAAAAAGCCGCTAAGAAAAAAGCTGCTCCTAAAAAGAAAGCTGCTCCTAAAAAGAAAGTGGCTAAGAAGAAAAAATAGTTTAGTCTCCTTTCCCAAGAAGACTAAAAATAATGAAGTCCTCCCGCCTCGAGCGGGGGGACTTTTTATTTTTGTCCGAACCATGATTTTATACGATTTTGCCAATTGTACCGATTGGATCCGGCTAATCCATTAATCGCATAAAATCCCGGTTCAGATACTGCATGCCTATCGATAATTCCTATATCGCCGACCAGTTTTCGCTGCTCTCCAAGCTGATGGATATTCATGGCGAAAACTCCTTTAAAGCCAAGTCCTATTCCATTGCCGCATTCACCATCGACAAGCTGCCCGAGCCGTTGCACGGCATGCAGCAGGAAAAGATCTTTGCCATCAAAGGCATCGGCGATACCATTGGAAAAAAGATCATCGAGATGCTGGGCGGCGGCGAGCTCAGGCTCCTGCAGGAATACATCGGTAAAACCCCGCCGGGCGTAATAGAGATGCTCAACATAAAAGGACTGGGCCCGAAAAAAATAGCCGTGGTATGGAAAGAGATGGAAATAGAATCCATCGGCGAGCTGCTCTATGCCTGCAATGAGAACCGCCTGCTGCTGTACAAAGGGTTCGGCGAAAAAACGCAGCGCAATATCATCGACACCATCGATTTTTATCTGAAGAGCCAGGGCAGCCTGCTTTATTCAGAAGCTGAATCTTATGCGCTTGCCATCGATAAAAAACTGAAATCCCAATTCCCCGACGATCGCTTCGGGCTCAGCGGGGAATTCAGAAGGCAGATGGAGGTCATTAACCGGCTGGAATGGGTTACCACTGCCGATACAGGCCAGCTAAAGGCATTCTTTGAAGAAAACGGTTTCAATACTGAAGAAGCGCAGGAGGATAAAATAATCTTCAAGGGGCCGGAGAATATTGCATTGTATTTCCATTGCTGCTCCGCCGGTCAGTTCTATTCTCTTTTATTCAATACAAGCTGCAGCGAAGAATTTTTGCAGGCCTGGGGAGAGCCTGGAATAGAAAGCCCATCTTCCGAAGAAGCCATCTTTTCGGCAAAGCATATCCATTTCATTCCGGCATGCCGGCGCGAAAAAGCAACGGTCATTGAAAAAGCAAAACAGCAGGCGCTCTCTGCATCGATACAGGACAGCGATATCCGCGCCGTCATCCACAGCCACAGCAACTGGAGCGACGGCACCAATACCATCGAAGATATGGCGCGCGCCTGCATCGAAAAGGGATATGAATACCTGGTGATCAGCGATCACAGCAAAAGCGCTTTTTATGCAAACGGTCTTACCGAAGAAAGGATCAGGGAGCAGCATCATTATATCGATGAGCTGAATCAAAAGCTGGCGCCTTTTGTCATCTTCAAAAGCATCGAATGCGATATCCTCAACGACGGCGCGCTCGACTATTCCGATTCCATCCTCTCCACCTTCGACCTGGTGATTGCTTCCGTTCATTCCAATCTGAAGATGACGGAAGACAAGGCCATGCTTCGCCTACTCCGCGCCATCGAAAACCCCTACACTACCATCCTCGGCCATCCTACAGGCAGATTGCTGCTGAGCCGCCCCGGCTATCCCGTCGATCACCAAAAAATCATCGACGCTTGTGCAGCCAATAAAGTGGTGATAGAACTGAATGCACACCCGCGAAGGCTGGATATGGACTGGCGATGGATCGATTATGCGCTGGAAAAAGAAGTGCTCATATCAATAGATCCCGATGCGCATTCCGTAGCAGGATATCATGATATTCATTATGGCGTGCTGGCCGCGCAGAAAGCGGGATTGACGAAGGAAAGGAATTTGAGCAGTTTCGGATTAGAGGAAATGAAACGGTTTTTGGCAGGAGGAAAAGAGTAGGGCTCATTCATGACCTATAATATCTGTATTGTCTACTTCTACAAAGTTAAATTGCTTCAACAAAGAAATTATTTGTTCCATATTTGTATGCAGGAGATTATACAATTGTTTGTTTTTGATATTGCCTGTTGTAATAAGAAGTAATTTGCTGGGGATATGTTTAATATAATAGGAATCCATGAAATCAGTATCTTTTGTAACTACGATCCTGTTTTCCGCAACGCAATAGCCCTGATCTGATTATCTGTTGTGCGTTCTTTATCGGGTAAATCATCTGTATGTATGGCATCGAAGCCCTTGCTTTTAAGCAGTTGTGCTATCCCAAACGGAAGTTGGGCATCTACAATGAACTTCATGCTACTACTTTATGAATAGCCTTTATTTGGGCCAGTTTGGAAGCATAAGCCAGACAAGCTTTAATATCTTCCTCTTCTATAGCAGGATAATCTGCCATGATTTCATTGAAAGTCATACCCGATGATAATAAGTCCAATATCATTTCAACAGGATAGCGCATATTTCTGATAGTTGGCTTTCCGTGGCATATATCGGGATTTAAAGTGATCCTATTTAACAGTGCATCCATAAACTCAATTTCTACAAATTTAATTAAAAAACCGCTCTATTGAAATTTATACCGCCGCCCTCAACACCGGCAACTCCACAAAGAACGTTGTTCCCTCTCCTACTTTTGTCTCGAACCAGATCTTTCCCCTGGCCTGCTCAACGATGGTCTTACTCATGGCCAGTCCCAGTCCTGTTCCGGATGATTTGGTGGTGAAATTGGGCATGAAGATCTTGTTCTTCATTTCGTCGGGAATGCCTTCGCCGTTGTCGGATACTTTTACAATGATCGTTTCTCCATTGAGGTCTTCGCTTACGCTCACCACGCGCTTTTCGCGGTCGTGACTGGCTTCGAGCGCATTCTGAAGCAGGTTGGTGAAGAGACGGTTGAGCTGTGTTTTGTCGGCATATACCATGATGCGCTGATGCACGGGCACCCATTTGAACAGGAGGTTCTCGGTGGTCTCATATAAAGAGGTCAGCGAATAAAGCATTTCATGCAGATCAAATACTTCATTGCGGGGATTGCCGATATTGGCGAACTGTGAAAAATCGGCGGCGATCTTGGACAGGTGATCGATCTGTTCAACCAGTGTCTTAGCCACATTGGCGGTAAGCTCTTTTACATTATCCGAATTGCCGTTGATGGCTTTCTGCAGATACTGGATGCTCAGCTTCATGGGCGTAAGCGGATTCTTGATCTCGTGCGCCACCTGCCGGGCCATTTCGCGCCAGGCGCCTTCGCGCTCGCTCTTGGCAAGGGCAGCGGCGCTATCTTCCAGCTTCTTCACCATGTCGTTGTATTCCTTGATCAGCCCGCCGATCTCGTCATTGTTCTTCCATTCTATCACTTCATTGGCCTTGCCCAGCTTTACCTGTTGCATTTTTTCGGAGATGAGCAGGAAGGACGAGGTGATGCGGTTGGTGAGGAAAAGCGCAATAGTTCCTGCAATCAGGAAAATGAATACGTTGAGGTTGATCACGGTGATCAGGAACTTGGATATCTCATCATTCAACTCATCTTCCGTGCTGAATGAAGGGATATTCAGATAGGCATAAGGCCTTCCGTTGCCTCCGCGCACCGGGCAATAGATGCTTTGATAGGAGATATTGCCCAGCTTTTCATTGTTGAGATATTCCACGGAATTCAGCACGTTCATGTAATAATAGGCCAGCGGATGCATTTCTTCGCTCAATATACCTTTCGTATATACAAAAGGGTTAGAAGAGACCATCAGTTTGCCGTTGAGATCGTAGAGATTGATATCGGTGCCATGAATCTCGGCCACGTTGCCGATGAGCTTTTCCAGCTCGTCGCGGGGAACGAGATCGAGGAGGTTCAAGGGGCTGTCGAGATTGGCCAGGTTGGGCAGCCGGTTCTGCACTTCGCTCACGATGATCTTCATGGAATGGCTGAGCCTGTCCTGGTTATTGCGGTTATATCGGCTGATGAAGAAAAAGATGGTGGCAATGCCGATCACGATAAAAGAGAACACGCTCACGAATATGATAGTAGTATGGATCTGCGAGCGGATATTGAGCTGCAGATAGGATTTGATCTGGCTCCAGTGCAGCCTCGTTTGGATGAGCACGGAAACGAACCAGAACAGGAACACCAGCACGAGGAAGGAGCTGAACAGCCAGGCAAACAACGTGATGGCCTCAATAACGGAATTGTCTTTTTTGGCAATGACCACCAGCTTGTCTTCGGTAATGCGGTGCCAAAGCTCATCGTACGATCCGTTCTTTCTTTGCTCGAAATCCTGTTTCGGCATGTCGGCTTCTGTAAGCGCAGTAGGAAAAGGATAGTCGTTATAATAAGAGATGAGATCGTTATTGCTGTAGATGGCATAGGAATAAACCGGCGAATACTCGGGCAGGTATTCCTTGCGCTGTTGGGTAAGCTCCGGAACCAATCCCCCGGTTTTATAATTCCTCGGTTCAGCCAGTATGAACAGATAACCCGCAGGGTTATGCTTTTCGTCCTCGATCACCTTTTTATAGATATACGCAAATTTGTCGAACGACTTCTCATAATATTTCAGATCCTGAATGCCGGTTGGCTTTCCCTGCAGTTTGAAGATCGTGTTCAGCGTGTCGAAGGATACCGGATCCTGGTTGTAAAGCGGCTTCTCACTGGAATCATAGGTATAGATCCGCGTGATGTATTTATTGGTATAGGCGGTGAAATTGCTGTTGATGAGACTGTCTTTCAACAACCGGTTGGCCGCCGGGTATTTGAACCGCTCGAAGTTCGGGTACAGGAAATCGTTATCAAAATAGATCAGCGACATGCTCACCAGCTTTTCGCTCGATGGGTCTACCTGTTCGGCCAGGCGGTGAGCAAAGCTCTTGCGCTGCTCCAGCTCTATCTTGCGGTTCTCGGAAAAAATGATCACCGATATCGAAGCAGAGAATACAAAAAGCCAGAACAATACTTCCGACACATTGAGGCGGTAATTGAGGCCGGAAAAAGGGTTCTTCAATATCAGCCATACGTAGACCAGCAGCCAAGGCAGCACGAAAATTTCCAGCTCTACGATTTCGGTATTGTGACTGAAAGTGAGAATAAGCAATCCGGTAAACGTAATAATGATATAGGCGATGACGGTCTTGTTCTCGATATAAGGGCTGATCAGCCGCAGCAATATCTGCGTGAACAGGAAATAGCTCAGCGCAAGGGCTGCGAGTACGATAAATGCGATAAAGCTGTATACCGTGAGGCTGAAAAAATTGGTGACATTGAAGGAGATCCTCGCATCAGCCACCAGGCTCTGCACAATATCGGCAAAAAGAAAGCTGACGATCACCAGCACCACCAGCACCACTGCGGTAATGACCCATTGCAGCCAGGCATTGCCCAGCCGGGGCAGACTGTAATTGGGCATTTCCAGTTTGATGAACAGGGTGATCCAGCAGAAAAGCAGGGCATTGATAAGCAGGTCGCCGAGCGAGCTGAGCACAATGCTCGAGCTGTAGATGGTAGGATCGAAAAGCTCGTATTGCCGCAGGTTGAGCAGGCCGGGAAAGGAATACAGCATGATCCGCATGCTCAGCACCACGATCACCAGGAAAATGATTCCTGCAAGCGGCCCGAAGCGGCGGGCAATGGCATGCGCAACATTATGAATGATGGCCAGCAGCAGCAATATGCCCGAAAAAAGAAGCAGCAGCATCAGCAGGCTGTACTTGGCTGCATTGTAACTGCCTATCCGCTCCAGGTAAAAAAGAATATTTCCATAACTGCTTTTCACCGGAAAGCCTGTCGGCTGCGAGGCGATGCGAACCCTGTTCTCTGCAGCGGGAAAGCCGGTAAATCCGGGCTTGAGGTTTTCGGGAGAAATATAATATTCCCAGCGCACCGGGATGAGCGCAACAAGCTGAATGGATTTATATCCCCAGGGCCAGGTCTTTTTGATGAATTCATACTGGCCGTTGCTGAGATAAACAAAATAATTGCCGTCCCTGCGGGTGAGGAAGCTGTCGGGAAGCACCGAGCGCTGGTCGCTCCAGAATTTCAGGGAGCTGGTGCCGCTGCTGTCTTTTTCATAGATGAGCAGGCCATACTGTTTTTCCAGCAATGCATCCAGCTCTTTTTTGCTGTAATGCTGATTCAGCAAGCGCTTTACGCGGGACGTATCTTTTAATAATTTTCCGAAATCGGATTCTCTTTCCTGCAAAAAGGATTCGATGCGGTTGCGCAGCATGCGCGTGGAAGCATTGCTGCGTAAAAACAAATTGATGGCATAGCCGGCAGCAAACAGGATGCATGCTGCCAGGATGAGATAAATATGTTTGCGCAAAAAATTGATCAGAAAAGACTTCAATCGGGCAATTTTTGCTGTTTAATTGAATTCCAGATGGCATCCATTTCGGCCAGGCTCATCGACGACAGGGTTTTGCCGGCTTTCAGCGCTTCCTGTTCCATTTTACTGAACCGTTGAATGAATTTCTTGTTGGTTTTTTCCAGGGAATGCTCGGCATCTATCTGCAAAAATCGTGAATAATTGATAAGCGAAAAAATCAGGTCGCCGAACTCTTCTTCGGTCGCGGACGGGTCGCCCTGCTTCACGGCCTCCTGCAGCTCCTGCATTTCTTCTTCCACCTTATCCCATACCTGATCCCGGTTCTCCCATTCAAAACCTACCTGCCCGGCTTTTTCCTGCAGGCGGATGGCTTTTACCGTAGCAGGCAGGGAAACGGGAACGCCGTCGAGCACGGATTTTTTTCCTTCTTTGAGCTTGAGTTGCTCCCAGTTCCTTTTAACCTCTTCTTCATCGCGCACACTAACGTTGCCGTATACATGCGGATGACGGTAGATCAGCTTTTCACAGATCCCGTTGATCACTTCTTCCAGCGTGAACCGCTCCTGTTCGCGGCCTATCCGGGCATAGAACACGATGTGCAGCAGCAGGTCGCCCAGTTCTTCCTTAATGCCTTTCCAGTCTTCTTCGGTAATGGCATCGGCCAGCTCGTAGGTTTCTTCGATGGTCATGGAACGGAGCGAGGCAATGGTTTGCTTTTGATCCCAGGGGCATTTTTCCCTGAGCTCATCCATAATGGTTACCAATCTGGTAAATGCCTGGGCGATATTTGATGTTGACATAAATTAAACCTCCAGTATTGAAAAAAGGAAAAACACGGAAAACAGAAAAACGATCATAATGAACGACATGAAAAAGAGCAGCGTGTATTTGACGATGGTCTTTGCCCTTCGCTGCCTGTAAAAATTGCGCATGGCCTTGTAAAAATAAAACAATGAAAAAAAGAACAGGATCGTATTCAGCCAGTTCAGCCAGCTCCATCCGGAAATATCTTTCAGCTTCTGTATCCCGAAATAGAACAGCAGCGCGATAAAAGAAAAAATATAGAGATGGATGGCAAAGATGCCATGGTCGGCATAATAGAACTGCTTTCGCCGGATATAAAGCAATTTCAGCAACAATGCGAAAAGAGGCAGTGAAATGAAAAGCATTTTCGGGAAATTGTGCATGAAGGCGGCTATCCAGTTGCGGATCATGGCTTCTTTATCGTCGTGGTATTTTTCATTCAGCTCTATTTTCTTGTGCATATACAGCCTTTTCAGCCATCCGTCGCGCATATCGGGCGCCAGCGCTGCTTCTGCAGAATCATAAGCCTGAACGCTTTTATAATCATGATCCGTGGAATCATGGTCATCATCCGCGGGATCCGGGATCGGTACGGCTTTCAGTTTTGAAAAAGCATTTTTGATGGACAGGGAATCCTCTTTTGTCTCTGCTCCTGCAAGGGCGCTTTGCTCGGCCTTGCTCAGATTCACGGCCGTTTTTCCATTCTTATACTTGCCGCCGATATGCATATCCTCCACTTTGTAAATGGCAAAGAAAACGATAAAGAAAAAGGCCGAAGTAAATACATACATCCTGACCGGGTTGAGGTAGCTGACCCTTCTGCCGTTGATGAACTCGCGCGAAAGAAAGCCGGGTTTGGCGATCAGGTCTTTGAGTGTGGTAAAGAACTTGCCGTCGAAATGCGTGATGTCATAAAAAAAATGCGTGACCAGGTGCCAGGCCGATTGCTTGGGTTCGATATTTTCCTGTCCGCATTCATGGCAATACAGCCCATGCAGGGCTGCACCGCAGTTCAGACAGGTTTTTTCTTTTCTTTCCTTTAGATGCGACACAAATTTTTGCTTAAAAATAAGCATCCTGCCGATATATTAAACCAGCATTTTTTCCGTTTTAATAGCGAATTTTGATTTTATCCATCAACAAGCGATACAATGAAAGGACTGACCGGCGCACTATTTTTCTTACTCATATTTGTTGTAAAAGCAGGAGCACAATATTATTACAAAGACATTATCCTTACCAGGCAGTCGATCGAAAACAGGAAAGCCTATCAGCAATCCCGCATCCGTTCCGTAAAGCTCAACAGTTTTGAAAGCAACGGGCAGCCTACTGAAGGCTTTCAGGGCGAGCAAACCATTTCCAATGATTATTCCACCATAATCACTTCTACCAGCTCCACCATGAGCACGGCTTCGGTGCTGACCAGCTTTTATGATGCAAACGGCCTGCTCAAAAAAACCATCGATACCAGCGATACTTACCAAAGCACAACGGAATACAGCTACAATGCATCGAACCAGGTGCAGGCCATTGTCAATACTGCACTTCAGACAGACAATAAAGTAAGCGAAACGGAGCAGCATATCTGGAGCTATGATGCCAACGGCAGGCCGGCAGGCATGCTCAAGATCAAGAACAATAACGATACCACTTACCTGAAATTCATTGCCGATGAAAAAGGCAATATCGTGGAAGAGCGGGCCGTTCGCAATAATGCCAACCTGCCTGTTGTTTATTATTATTATAACGAGAACAACCAGCTCACCGATATCGTGCATTTCGACGAGCGAACCCGGAGGCTGCTGCCCGACTATGTTTTCGAATACGATGCACAGGGAAGGCCGAGCTCTATGCTTGTTGTTCCCAAAGGAAGCAGCAACTATCAGCGATGGGTATACGAATACAATGAAAAAGGATTAAAGTCAACAGAATCCTGCTATAACAAAAAAAAGGAGCTGCTGGGAAGGGTCGAGTACCAGTACAGCTATAGCAAATAAATACTATCCCGCCTCCAGCGTTGCATTGCTCATCCTGATCAAAGAAAAGTTCAGCGAGGACTGCTTCACCGCATCAGCCAGCTTCCCTATTTCAGGCATAAACCGCAGCTCGACGTTCTTTCTTGACAATAGCTCCTCCAATATATTGTATATGGGCTTTACCGAAACAGGCGTAATGGTCTGATAGGAGATATAGTATCCTGCGCATTCATCCAGCAGGGAAAATGTTTCAGCAGGGAATTCATAACAATACAATGTGGTCCGTTCAATTTGTTTTAACCACCGCGATTCCACTGCAATGATGTATTCGGCGGCTGATTGTCCGAAAAACCGGTCGATATCGGCGGAGGTGGTGTTTGCTGTGGCATAAAACGTTACCCTGGGACAATTCCTGGGCAAAATATAATTGTGCAGCAGCTTTTCCGAAATGGCAAAGACGACATTATCCGTAATAAGGTCGAAGCCGGATGTTGAAGGCCGCGGCTCAAAGACTTTTATTTTCGGATTTTCGCTGATATGAAATAACCTGCCTGCTCCCAATTTGGTTAGATGTTTTATGAATAAAGTAGCTTCAGGTATTGGGTTGATAAGCCGGCTCTGAAAGCTGCTTTAATCGAGAAATTTGCTTTTAAGGATACGGATCTTCTCGTCATCCAGCCCGATCTTTTCCCTCAAAAAAAGATCCACCGATCCGTATTGCTGCCTGATGGCATTGAAGGTGGCATCGAGGTATTCCTTTTTGGCGGCCATCATATCCTTGGCCACCTGCTCATTGATATGCATGCCCTGCACCATTGCATTGGTCATCTTCGCATTCTCGCCGCTCCGGTAATAATTGGTGGCTTCGTAATCATTTACGATCGTTTCATAGGGAACACCGAGACTATACAATAATAAAGCGGCGCCAATGCCTGTTCTGTCCTTTCCTGCAGTACAATGGAAAAGCAGGGCTTCATTATCGGGCACGGTAAGCATCTTGTCGAAAAAAGGCTTATAGCGGCCGGCTAAAAATTCCGTTTTTACATAATATACCTTCATCATGGAATCGCCGCCGCTGTTCTTCAATGTGGAGATCAATTTCATCCAATTGGCCAAACTGCTGTCGCTGCCGGCAGGACACAATATATAATCCGTATTGGCATTTAACCGGTCGGGCGCTTTTCCGGATTCTTCTACTCCCCGGAAATCAACTACATAGTCGATATGCCTGCTTTTCAACTGTACCAGGTCGCTGTCGGTAAGCTTGCTGATATCGGCGCTCCGGTAAAGCCTGCTCCATTTTACGTGATGGCCGTCTGCAGTGGCATATCCTCCCAGGTCCCTGAAATTGA
>CAYYZJ010000270.1:0-2763 GCA_964475615.1 uncultured Flavitalea sp.
ATCTTTTTCCCAATAGTCTTATTTACCTTTATTTCTTCGTACCCATCAAGGCCAAATGGTTCGTACTGTTCTATGCCGGCATGGAATTGTTCCTGGGGGTTCGCAATTCTGCGGGCGATAATGTGGCCCACTGGGCCCATCTCGGCGGAGCCGTTGTCGGCATCCTGATGGTGATGTACTGGAAAAAATATGACCGGAGCAATTTTTACTAAACCATTTACCGCCGGAATCTGTTAAAAAAACAAATACTAATCAATCCGGATGAACGTTCAATAAAAAACTTTCACCACTAATGCCATGAATGTAATGGAGGATAGCTATCGCAAGCGGATGAACCTGGGGCAGGATGGCAACATGCTGATGCAGCTTATCGTGATCAATGCCGTACTCTTCGTGATCCTGAAATTCATCTATGTTATCTATATCGTTTCCTCGCTGAAACCGGAGGCTTATAATACCAATGTGTTCAGTTGGTTCGTGTTGCCCGCCGACCTGCAGAAATTCTTCAGCCGTCCCTGGACGCTGATCAGCTATATGTTCTCGGACCAGCATATCTTCCGCTTCATCTCGAATATGTTCTGGCTCTGGAGCTTTGGCTATATCCTGCAGGACCTCATGGGTAACCGCAAGCTTGTACCCATTTACATTTACGGCGGAGTGGCGGGCGCCCTGTTCTTTATTCTCGCTTATTATATTTTTCCCAGTCTGCAGTCGCAGCTTCCTTTTGCCACGCTGGCAGGCGCCAATCCCGCCATCGTTGCCATTGCCGTTGCCACCACAACCGTTGCTCCCGATTATCGCATCTTCCCTATGATCAACGGAGGCATCCCCCTATGGGTGCTGGCCCTGGTCTTTATCCTCATTAATTTTTCCAGCATTCCTTACGGCGATTCGGGCGCTTATATCGCCAACGTGGCCGGAGCGGGCATGGGCTATCTTTTCATTTTCCAGATCAGGAAGGGAAAGGACTGGAGCACATGGATGAATAATTTTTTCGACTGGTGCAATAACCTGTTCAATCCGGACAGAAAAAGGAAGATCAAATCGCCGAAAGACAAGTTCTATTATAATGTATCCGGAACGCAGCCTTATAAAAAGATCCCCAACATTACCCAGAAAAGGATCGACGATATCCTCGACAAGATCAACAAGCAGGGGTTCCGCTTTTTAACAGATGAAGAAAAAGACATCCTGAAACGGGCGGCCGAAGAAGAAGATTTGTAATTTACAGGCCGCCATGGCGATCCGAACATTTACCAAAAGGCTTTTCATCATCATCAACATTGTTGTAGCGGCCCTGTTCCTGCTGGCCTGTTCCAATGTTTTTCTGAGACCCGATAAATGGTGGTTCGTTTCGCTGCTGGGACTGCTTTTCCCATTGCTGCTCCTGCTTGTATTTGGTTTTTTTATTTTCTGGCTTTTATTTTATTCGCGCCGGCTCGCCCTGATCTCCCTGCTGGTCATGATCATCGGCTGGAAGAGCATCCATGCTTTTTTTGCTTTCAACTTCAATGGCAAATGGATGTCCAAACCGGCCAACGGACTGCGCGTGCTTACCTGGAATGTGAGGGGATGGGATGAGTTCATTACCAGAAAGCCGGGCGCTTCGGGGCATCGCGACAAGATGATGCAGTTCATTCATGAACAAAATCCCGACCTGCTTTGCTTCCAGGAATTTTTTGAAACGAAAAATCCCAAATGGATGGCTGCCAATATCGCTTATTTGGAACAACTGGGCTATCCCTATCATTTCTTTTCACACGATTACCGCAGGCAGGGCGGAGGATATGAAACGGAAACCGGGGTCATCATCTTCTCAAAATTTCCGATCATCGATTCGCTGCAGATAAAATATAAAGGCAATGGCTCTTTCGGTGTGCCGGAAAGCCTGATCGCAGCAGACATCAACGTGAACGGCAAAATGATCCGGCTGTTTACCACGCACCTGCAGTCGGTGATGTTCCGCAGCAAGGATTTCCGGGATGTATCGATCATCAAAAATGTGGATGACAGCATGCTGGAAGCATCTAAATCCCTCACTAAAAAACTGAAAAGAGCTTATACACTGCGCTGCACGCAGGCCGACCTGGTCAGGCAGCAGCTCGATCAAAGTCCCTATCCCGTTATCGCCTGCGGCGATTTCAATGATGTGCCCAACTCCTACAGCTATTTCCGGATACTCGGCAACCGCCAGGACGCTTTTATCAAAAAAGGATCGGGCATCGGAAGAACTTATGTTCATCTCTCGCCCACGCTGCGTATCGATTATATCATAGCCGCCAAACAATTCGAGGTGCTGCAATGCAAACGCTTTGTGCTGCCTTATTCCGATCATCATCCTATTATTGCCGACTTCCTGTTGCCGGAAATGACCAAATAAACCGGTCTGCATGGAATTGCCCGGAAATTCTATTTTTGCGGTCTATTTACCGGATGGTTATTATTAAAATGACTATTTTGTATTGGTATAACCGCTATGGATGTATTAACTGTTCATAATTCTTATACGAGGCAAAGAGAGAAATTTGTTCCCATTACTCCGGGCTATGTGGGCATGTATGTGTGCGGCCCAACGGTAAGCGGCGAAAGCCACCTGGGCCATGCAAGGCCTTTTATTACGTTCGATGTCATTTACCGCTACCTGATGCATCTTGGTTACAAAGTCCGTTATGTGCGCAATATTACCGATGCCGGCCATTTTGAAGAAGAGGGCCGCGAAGCGGAAGACAAGATCACTAAAAAAGCCGTGCTCGAAAAGCTGGA
>CAYYZJ010000271.1:0-2622 GCA_964475615.1 uncultured Flavitalea sp.
CTCTATTTTGAGGAAAAAAGATAATGACTACCCATCAGGTTATTGTTCTTATCCTAATCCAATTGTCCATACTGCTTTTGCCTGCTGTCGGCCTTTACCGGATGTTCCGCAAAGCCGGTGTGCCGGGCTGGAAAGCCTTTATTCCATTTTATAATACCTGGATTATGCTAAGGCTCGGAAAGCGGCCCCGGCATTGGTTTTTCTGGCAGTTCATTCCTATTGCCGGATGGTTCGTGTCCATGTCCATCTTTGTTGAATTCGTGAAAACATTCGGCAAATACAAACTGCGCGAACATGCCATGGCAGCTTTGTTGCCGGTGATCTATTTTGCTTATCTGGGCTTTAACCGGCAGGAAAAATTTCTTGGAGCAGCGGCCGCAGCCAAATATAAGAAGTCGACCTTACGGGAATGGATAGACGCAGGCATATTTGCCGTGATCGCGGCAACCCTTATCCGCACTTTTGTATTCGAAGCGTATGCCATACCCACCGGCTCCATGGAAAAAACGCTGCTGGTGAACGATTATCTTTTTGTGAGCAAGATCACTTACGGCCCGCGCCTGCCCAATACTCCGCTCGCCCTTCCTTTTGTTCACAACAGCATTCCGCTGACCAATGCCAAATCTTATGTTGAATGGATCCATATTCCTTATATCCGCTGGTTTGCCCGTCCCGTTAAACGCAATGAACCGGTGGTGTTCAATTTGCCCGTGGGGGATACGGCCATTCATAAAGAAGAGTTTGAATCCAAGGTGCTTTATTATGATGTGATCCGCCAACTGGGGAACGGCAACCCGGATGCAGGAAGACAAATAGTGCTGGCAGATCCTGATGATTATCCCATCATCGTGAGGCCGGTCGACAAGCAGGATAATTATATCAAACGCTGCGTGGCCCTGCCCGGCGATACCTTATTAATCAAAGACCAGGTGGTATACATCAACGGTAAAGCTTCCGGATTCCCTCCGCAGTCCGAAACATTCTATTATGTAGAAACAGGAGGCCAGCCCCTGGATGAATCGGTGATGAAAGAAGAATACAATGTCGATATCAATAATCAGGAAGAGTTGCAGTCCACCAATCAGCCCAATACTTTCCGTATGCTGCTCACCTGGGAAGCGAGGGGAAAAATGCTGAAGAACGGACTGGCGAAAAATATTGTTCCGGAGATCGATTCAACAGGAACCGTTTTTCCGGAAGTATTTCCTTACGATCATATCCACAAATGGACAGTCGATGAGTTCGGCCCGCTTTGGATACCTAAAAAGGGAGCCACCCTGATACTAACTCCTGAAAATTATCCGCTGTATGAACGTGCTATCAGAACTTATGAAGGAAATAAGCTGGAGAGGAGAGACGGGAAATTTTTCATCAACGATCAGCAAACAGACCGCTATACTTTCAAGATGGATTATTTCTGGATGATGGGCGATAACCGCCACAATTCGCAGGATTCGAGAATATGGGGATTTGTTCCCGAAGATCATATCGTAGGCCATCCGAGCATAGTATGGATGAGCTGGAATGCAGGAGTGCGCTGGAATCGTATTATGAAAAAGATCAATTAGCGCAGTTTCCTATTCCGGTCCGTTAACTAATCATTATCTATTTTTTACGCTTGCATTAATTAACCGCTGGGCTGAACACCGGTGCATGGGCTGATTTTATTTTTGGGCCGCCAAAATTAAATTACCATGAAACCATCAGCCCTTATGAGACTGTTGCTATTCGTTATCTTTTCTGCATCGGGCATTCTTTCCTTTTCACAGAGCGGTTCCGGCATCAGCGGGTTTGTTTATGGCGACGACAACAAAACCCTCGAAGCGGTCACTATAACGGCCACCAATACCGGAACAGGCTTTACTACCACTACTATCAGCAATCGCCAGGGCTATTTTATTTTCCGCGACCTGCCTGTAGGAAATTATACGATTGAGGTATCTTCCGTAGGGTTTCAATCCACCGTATTAAAAGACAACAACCTCAACCTCGGCGACCGCCTGGTTCTCCACAAGATCACACTCAGCAAAAACGCTACTACGCTTAATGAAGTGACCGTTCATTCCACCAGCTTCAACAACAGTGTAGACAGGTTAGGCACTGCCACTGCAGTCAGCAGCCGCGCCTTGCAGAAGATACCGGTGGCTACGCGCAACTATACCGACCTCATGCTGCTTTCTCCCCTGGCCAGCGGAGCTTCACTGGCAGGGGCCAAGCCCGGCGGCACAGGCTATATGCTCGACGGCGTGAGCAACCGGAGAGCGCATTTTTCCGGAACAACGGACGCCGCTTTCTCCATCTCTTCCGAAACCATCCGCGAGTTCGAGATATCCACCAACTCTTACGATGTAACCAACGGCCGCGGATCGGGCGGCGTGGTGAAAGCCATCACCAAATCGGGAACCAATACGCTTTCCGGCTCTGCCTGGGGCTATTACGGAGGCGATGCGCTGGCCGCTAAAAAAGACGCCAACGGCAATCATCTTACCAATAAATACAAGGTAGGACAATGGGGCGGATTGCTCAGCGGCCCCATTATTAAAGACAAGATACATTTCCTCATCTCCTACGATCAATATACCAACACCATTCCTTTCAGGGCTTATGATTTCAACTATGCCG
>CAYYZJ010000272.1:0-6625 GCA_964475615.1 uncultured Flavitalea sp.
CGACTTTATTTTATCAGTGAACTCCTGTTTATCCTGCCAGTTGGCATTCAGCGCTCCCTTAATGTGCCCCTTGCTGAACTCATCGGGCCTTCTTACATCAACGAGCTGCACGGTTTTATTTGCAGTAACCTGTTTTTCAAAATCATCGGGTTTAAGCACCGATTTGGCCTGGCCTGCTGCTGTAAAGGAAGCCAACAGGGGAAAGGCGACCCGGAGTAAATGCATCGATAGTTTAGCCATAAAAAGGATTTGTAGTATTGATAGGAAAGGCGAAGATAGAGAATAGTCTTGTAAAAATATAGACTGGTAAAATTTTACCCAAAATAAAAGTCTACTATTATTGTAGACTAAATATTTCTACTTATATTTACGCTCCTGGCTTAACCACAATAACTGTTTAATGAACAATCCCGGATCATACAGTCGCTTCGACGACAATACATTATTATATCATTTAAAGCAGGGCAGCAGGCAGGCTTTTTCCGAGATCTATGAACGTTACTGGAACAAGCTCCTGGCTATCGCTTATCATCATACGCAGAGCAAGGCCATAGCCGAGGAAATTGTGCAGGATGTTTTCCTGAGCTTATGGAAGCGGCATTCGATCGTAGTCATCCATTCTATTGAACATTATCTTGCCACAGCAATAAAATTCGCCGTATTCGACCACCTGCTGAAAGAAAGGAGAAGGAATAAATTGCTTGCCGACAATTATCTTGCCGTTCCTTCCTACAGGCAGGAAGAAAAAATACAGGCCAAATTCCTGGAAGAATATATCCGGGGCGTGGTGGAATCACTTCCCGGCAAATGCAGGCTGGTATTCATTTACAGCCGGGATATGGGATTGAGCAATGAAGCCATTGCGCGGGAGCTTGATATATCCGTGAAAACAGTAGAAGCCCATATCACCAAAGCGCTCCGCATCATAAGAACCTCCCTGAAAGATACTTACCTGCCGGCCGCCGGCCTGCTTACGCTCGGCGAATTATTTTCCCTGTTAAAAGAATTTTAGGATCGGAGTAAGGGTTGCACCTCGTTTATCCTACTTATTTAGTAGGGTAATAATTATTCACCATTCCGCTTTAGTCGTATGGATAAAATGGAAATTACCGGCCTCATTGAAAAATATATAAATGGGACGGCTACCTGCGAGGAAGATCGAAAGCTTATGGAATGGTACAGGTCTGCCCGGATTGATTATGTGGAATGGCCTTCCGGGGCGGGCGAGGAAGAAGCTGTCAGGAAAAGGATGCACAACCGCATTATGAAGGAAATAAATGCGCATGGGCATAAACGTTTTATTTCCGGAATGCTGAAGGTTGCAGTAGTGATCTCGGGCCTGTTGGCCGGCATTTATATGATATACGCGGTTGTGCGGCAGTCTCCTCCCAGATACCTGAGCATATCCAGCAAACCAGGCGAAATAAAATACCTCCTGCTGCCGGACAGCTCGAAGGTATGGCTGAATGCAGGAAGCGCCATCCGTTTTCCGGAACGCTTTGACCAGTCAGCCGAAATAGAGCTCGACGGAGAGGCTTTTTTCGATGTGAAGCACAATGAATCCAGGTCATTCAAGGTGCATTCCGGCGGAATAACCACTACTGATTTCGGAACCACATTCAATATCCGCGCACCGGGTTACAGCAATCATGTGGTGGTGACGCTCGAAACGGGAAAGATCAGGATAGACCGGGATGCAGCGTCTTTGGGTACGCTCTCTCCCGGGCAGGAGCTGACCTTCGACAGGATAAGCAAAAAAGCCACGCTTAAAACCATATCCGCAGGCCAGACATCCGCCTGGAAAGATGGAAAACTTGATTTCAATGATCTGTCCCTGGAAGATATATCAGAAAGGCTTTCCGATTGGTATGGCGTTCATTTTGTTTTTAAAGACGAACAGATCAAGCGATGTAGTTACAATGCAAGCTTTGACAATACCATACCACTCAGCGATCTCCTAACATTGCTTTGCAAGGTGAATAAAATACATTTTACCATCAACAGGGATACAGTAATACTCGGCGGCATGCAATAGACCTTCGAGGCGCTAAACCAGCTTTAATAATTAAGTATGTACACGATCATGCATTTTTTCCCAGGAAAATCGCTCAGGATATTTGCCTTGTTTATTCTCCTGGCTCCGGCAGCATCTGCCCAATCCATACTCGATACGAAAGTATCTATTCAATCGGGGCCCGTTTCTCTTTATCAATTGCTGAAACTGTTGAAAGAAAAAACGGATATCAATTTTATCTACAATGCGAGCGAGGCGGCTGCTTCAAAAAAGATATCGGTCGACGTTGCCGATTATCCGCTGAAAAAAATTCTGGATAAATACCTGCCGGACATAAAATTCACGTATGAAGTGTCGGGCAAAAATATCCTGATCCTTAAAAACGACGGAAAGCCTTCCGCAACGGCCGACAGCAGCACACATTCATCAGGCGGCCTGCCGGATAAGCCTGCGGTCATCACCGGCAGGGTGACCGATGAAAAGAATCTCCCGCTGGCATTGGTAACCGTGCAGGAAAAGCAAAGCGGAACAACGGTATTGACCAATGAAAGCGGGCAGTTTGAAATTGCAGTAAAAAGCAAAAGGCCGGTGCTGGTATTCTCTCATATCGGCTATGAACCTGTTGAAGAAGCAGTCGGCAGCCGGCGGTCGGTAAATGTGCAATTGACCCTCCAGAACAACAAGGAGCTGGAAAAAGTAGTGGTAGTGGGCTATGGCACGCAAAAGAAAAGCAGCATAACCGGCGCTGTGTCCAGCATTGGCACCGATGCACTTGCGGACAAACCCATACAGAGTTTTGACCAGGCGCTGGTAGGAAAAGCTCCCGGTGTGCAGGGTTATATACCCAGCTCGGTATTAAATGCCCCTGCCGTTATACGAATCCGCGGCACTAATTCGATTTCACTTTCGTCCAGTCCACTGTATGTAATCGATGGCGTTCCGATCGTAAGCGGGCAACTTTCTCCGGAAGCAAATGTTACGAATAATCCGCTGTCGACCATAAACCCTTCAGATATAGAATCCATAGATGTTTTGAAAGATGCTGCTTCTACATCCATATACGGTTCCAGAGCGGCAGCCGGAGTTATTTTGATTACCACTAAAAAGGGAAGAAGAGGAAAGGCGCGCGTGGAATATGACGGATGGGTAGGCGCCGCCAGGGCGGTGAGGTTGCCGAAATTACTGGATGCACAGCAATATATGGATATTAAGAATGAAGCAGTGCTTAATTTGAAAAACCTGAGCGGTAATGCCAATAACCCCAATGTTCCTTCCGCAGAATTTTTCCCGGAGTATATAGACGGGAAATTGGTGAATACGAACTGGTATGATGTAGTTTATCATACAGGAGTATCTCAAAATCATAACATCAATGTTTCCGGCGCAGACAGTACATTCCGGTATTTCTTTTCCGCCGGTTACGGCGATCAGCGGGGCTTTATCAAAAAGGACATTTTTAAAAATATCGGCGTTCGCGCAAATCTCGAAGGACAGGTAACCAGGTGGTTCAAACTGAGCGGAGGCGTTAATTATTCAAGGACTATTAATGCATCTCCCGCTACCGGCGGTCTTCCGGGCAATGCACAATGGCTTACCAATACCGGCCGATTGGCCACAGCCCTTGCGCCGAATGTGCCCGTCTATAATGCAGACGGTTCTTATAATATAAGCCCGACTTATTTAGGTTCGGGAAATAATCTCGTAAGTTTTGGTTTATATAACCCTCAGCCGATACTTGACCTTGACCATTATAATTCTACAAGCGATCATGTTCTTGCCAATATCAGCGGGGAAGTTAATCTTTTGAAAGGATTATATTTTAAAGCCTTTTATGCCATAGATTATAATAAGATCGAGAATGATGATTTTGAAAATAATATCCAGGGGCCGGGCCATCTTTTAGGAGGAGATGCTACCAATATAGCGGTAAATGTAACCAACTGGGATTGGACGAATACATTGAACTATTCCAAAACATTTAATCGGCACAACATTGCATTGTTAGCCGGTTATGATGTGCAAAGCTTTACGCAATCGCAATGGCAGGCGGTAGCTTCGCAGGTTTCAGATCCCTTCTATAGCAATTATTACGCGGGTTCCGGCGCATTTGGCGCAATTAATTTCGGAGGCAACTATGCAGTAAAAGGCGCATATCTGTATCAGTGGGCGTTCCTTTCCAGTTTTTTCAGGGCCACATACAATTTTGATCAGAAATATTTTATTACGGTTAATTACAGAAGAGACGGGAACTCCGCGCTAGGGGCCGACAAAAAATATGGAAACTTCGGCGGTGTGTCTGCGGCATGGGCGTTGTCGGAGGAAAACTTTTATAAGAAATCCGATATTTCCAATGTCATTAATAATATAAAGATCAGAGCCAGTATAGGCAAGGTTGGTAATGGAAATGTGCCGAATCATTATGCATCGCTCAATTTATACAGTTCCGGGCTATATGGCGCTGCATCTACATGGAACTTTTCCCAGGCGGGCAATTCCGATCTGGCATGGGAAACAAGCATTCAGAGCAATATTGGCGTGGATATCAGTTTTCTCAAAAACCGCCTGCAATTGCAGGTCGATGCATTTAACAATGATGTAAACAATCTTATTCTTAATGCTCCTCAAACATCATCCAAAGGTGTTCCCGGTACAATCCCTTTGAATGTAGGTTCGCTTTATAACAGAGGCATTGAACTGGGAGTGAGCGCTCTTATTATCAGTTCAGGTAAATTCTCCTGGAATGCCTCTTTCAATTTTACCGCAATAAAGAACAGGGTAACTGCCCTGACTGATGGTAATACGCCAATCGTAACAACGAGCGGGAATGCTTCAGAAACCAATAATATAACAGAAGTGGGATATTCCGTGGGCAGCCTGTACGGCGCAAAAACTACCGGAATAAATCCGGATAATGGGCAACGGATCTTTGTAAATGGCTCGGGGAAACTGGTACAATATACTTTCGCTGCTCCTGCAGGCACTTCCAACTGGACATATCTGGACGGAACCAAAGCGCCTGCTATTTCCAGTTCGGATTTTTATGTACTGGGCAATGCGTTGCCTACCTGGTATGGCGGTTTCAATAATAATTTGCGCTATGGCCATTTTGATTTCAACTTTACTTTCAATTACTCCGGAGGCAATTATATCCAGAATGGTACAAGAGCCACATTATTAGACAGCCGTTATTATAATAATTCTGTAGAGGTACTTACGCGGTGGACTACTCCGGGGCAAAAGACGGCTGTTCCAAGACAGGTATACGGCGATGTTGTTTCCTCAGGTAATTCATTTCCTATTTCGGCAAATGTGCAAAAAGGAGATTTTGTAAGGCTTGAAAATGTTTCTCTCGGGTACACCCTGCCGGTAAGAAACGTGTTTAGAAATTCGGGTATCAGCTCCCTGAGAATATATGCAGCCGTTTATAACGCTTTTGTCATAACAGGATATAAAGGATACGATCCCGAAATCTCAACAAACGGGGACGCAAATACCGGACAATCCATAGACAGGAATACTGCTCCGAGAACAAGGAACTATACGTTCGGTGTAAGTGTCAGGTTTTAATTGATCAAACTATATTTTATTGTATGAAACTATTGTCATTTAAAAAAGGAATAAACGGAAACAGATATTGGCCCGGCGTTTTGATATTGATCTTCTTATGTTCGTCGGAAGCCTGCACTAAATTGCTCGACCAGCGGCCCACCACCTCCCTTAGCAGTACGGACGCTTATAATACCCCGAGCCGGATATTGTCGTTGGTAAACGGGATCTACGCTAATTTAAAAACCGGCAGTTTATACGGCGGCGCGTATTTACTGGATATGGATGTAAGGGGCGAAGAGTTTATCAATAGAACACAGAATACCAACAGCGGGTACCTTGCATGGAGCCTGAATGAAAATTCTTCCTCTTCTTCAGAAGTGGCGGGCGTATGGTCGGCAGCATATACGACCATAAACGCCGCGAATATATTTATAGACGGGCTGAGACAACATCCCGGCATTATAAGCGATTCGTTAACCAGGAATTATATTGCAGAAGCCCATTTTTTAAGAGCCGTAAGCTACTATTCGCTGGTTACCATATATGCAACGCCTTACGCTCAAAACAACGGAACTTCTCCCGGACTTCCGTTACGCTTGCAACCTGAAACGGGGCCGGCCGATAATTCGCTGGCAAGAAGTGCTGTTGCGGAAGTCTATAATCAGATACTCAGCGATCTGGATTCTGCCGAAGCAGATCTTCCCTTATCGTATGGTTCGGCTTTACTTAATACAACAAGAGCGCACAGGAATACGGCAATTGCATTTAAAACGAGAGTATATCTTACAATTGGCAATTATGCTAAAACGATACAGGAGGCTGCGAAAATTGTTTCACCCGACGCGCCTTATAGGGCATTGACCGGGGTTCCCCATCAATTGCAGGCAGATGCCACTGTGCCTTTTTTAGGCAATAATTATACAACGACGGAATCCGTTTTTTCAATGCCGATGACGGCGCTGAATTCCTCAACCATATATTCTGCGCTGGGTTATGTTTATCAGCCGGCTCCCAATGGTGATGGAGACTAC
This sequence comes from uncultured Flavitalea sp., assembly GCA_964475615.1. Classification (GTDB taxonomy): domain Bacteria; phylum Bacteroidota; class Bacteroidia; order Chitinophagales; family Chitinophagaceae; genus Puia. The sequence goes on from CAYYZJ010000272.1 coordinate 6,595, forward strand.
AATCTGAACCCCCAGGGTATTATAGCCGACA
>CAYYZJ010000273.1:0-4007 GCA_964475615.1 uncultured Flavitalea sp.
AGGCAGCAGGGCTGCATAATCGACATCTGCGCTATGGGTTGAATCATGATCGCCGCCCGGACAGGAATGCACGCCTATCTTTTTTCTTTCTTCTTCCGTAAACCGGTCGAGCACTTTATTGTTCAGGTCGATGAATGACTGCAGGAGACGGCCGCTGGGATCCAGCTTCAGGGCCAGCCTGGCTTCCGTAAAATCGATCTGCACATTATAAGCCCCGCTGTTCAGGCTTCCCCTGATATCGGCCTCTGCTTCATCCAGCAGGTCGGCGATGAATTGTTCCCGGGCATACCCCTCAATACCCTCAGCAGGATAGAGCAGGCTCAGTGCAGAAGCGGCAATCACGGCCTGTTTGACGGGCAATGAAGTGAGCTGCTTTGCTTTTTGCAGATAGCTGCCGGAATACACCTGGTAACGGAAAGGCCCAGCCGTAATTTTAGGCAATTGCCGGGTATGGCCGTCGGCAAAAGGAATGACCACGCCATCCGGCGAAAGCTGCTGCATGCCCTGTATGGGATAGGTGGCAAAGCTCGGCTTGGTTTGTTCGCCGTCGGTGATCACCGGAGAGCCGGTAGCTTCAAAATTGCGGATGGTGTCGGCAAGGGCCGCATCGAACAATTGCTGCAGGCCGCGGTCATCCAGTTGACCGGCGGCATGGGCCTTGATCCCTATGATCAGCTCAACCGGACGGGGAATGCTTCCGATCGGTTCTGTTTGAATGTTCATGATGATGAATTTTTTTTGATGAATAACTATTTATACAAATCGAAATCGATATATCCTTCCTTTGCTCTTTGCGGAGCGCGGTTTACATAATACTGCCTGTCTTCAGGCGCCCAGGTAGCCAGCCCATCCACATAGCGGTTATACATGCAGAAGGCAGCGGCTATGAGCACGGTGTCATGGATCTCGCGGTCGGTGGCGCCCAGCGCACGGACTGTTTCGATCTGCGCCGTTGTTACGCGCTTGCCTCCCTGTTGCACGCTGGCGGCAATGGACAATAACGCCTTTAACTTTTCTGAAATGGCTGCCGAGCGGTAATCGCGTTTCACGGAATCGATGAAATCGATATCGCAGCCCAGATAATGGCTGGCGAGCGCGCCGTGTATGTTCTGGCAGAAGAAACAATCATTCAAAGATGAAACATAAGCGCCGATCAGTTCCCTTTCGCCGCGCGACAAGCTATTGTCATCATCCCTCAATAACACTTCCGCCAGTGCATTGAGCGGTTTTGCAGTTGCCGGACTGAAAGCCATAGGGCCGCGTATGCCAGGTAATCCTTCTGCCAGTTTTATGTGTGCCATATAAGATGTGTTTGATTGGTGATGAAAATCCCGGATCATGCATGGCCGTATCCTGCCGGTATTCCAGCAAGCCGGTTATGCCGGGAAGATGTTCTTCCAGCGTGATATAAGGCATGATGTTCAGGTTAGATGAGAAGATGACAGGCAGCGGCTACAGGCGCTCCATGTACGATAAAGCAGGGATAGCAGGATCAGGCCATTGCCTCGGGAGGCTGCTCTGCCGTAGTATGCGTAGCAAGGGGAAGTGTTGCTTTGTAATAGCCGGATGCTTTTAAGATGCTCATGAACGGGTCATCTATTTTTAAAGCATCGCTGACCGTATAATAGTCTGTTGAAAAATCTTTAACGGAATGCGTATTATCCTTTTTCTCCTGGCCGGGGTGCTGCAGACCGTTCAGCAGTTTAAAAAATTCATTCTTCACTGTTCTGAACTGCATGGCGGTATGGTTCGGGATGCAGCGCAATTCTATCGAATCCTGATAAACGCGGCGCTTGACGAAATTATATTGTATGCCGCCGATCTCAACCTGTCCGTCCACCCGTTCAAACTCTTTTGAATTGCTGTAATAGCTCATCCGATGGGCGGAGATTTTTATGCTGATCAGTTCGGATTCGTTGTACCGGTTATCGTCCAATTGGGCCTTGAACCGCAGATCGGCCTTGTTTTCCATATAGGCCGTGAATAACCGATAACCGCACCAGTTAAAAAGCAGGATGCTAAGCAGCAGTATGGTAGCAATCTTTTTCAGAGGATACTAAGTTAGTGATAAAAATCACGCGTAAACCCCGGCACGGCGGATATTTTTTCGGGAAAACGGGCTTCCGGAATCTAAGGGCTTTTATGCAGGCGATGATTCCCATTTCCGGAAAAGAATCCCGTTTTCAGAATAATTTGGGAAGAAGCAGGAATCTAACCGGTTGATAACAAGGCACATAATTCCTGGTATGAAACTGGAGTATGATCTGTCCTGAATAACGGATGATATTCTGAACTTTTTTTCCAATGAAGCAAATCCTATGAAAAAAATTCTACTTCTTGCCGGTTTATTCATCAGCGTTCGCGCAACGTCCCAGACATCCTATACCTGGAACGGCTCCGTATCCAGCGCATGGAACCTGGCGTCCAACTGGACACCCAATGGCATTCCCGGAAATGCAGATAACGTTAAGATCATAACGGCCACCAATACCTGCACTTTGAATGCCAATGCAGGCATTGCCAACCTGACCCTCACGAGCGGCACCCTCGACCTGGGCGGCTTTACGCTCAGCGTCAACGGCACTACGGCCAGCTTCGCTGCAGGCACCATACAAAATGGTTCCATCATTATTCCCGGCGCCACTACGACCACATTCGGCAACGGCCCGGTTACCATGAACTGTAATGTCGATATCAGTTCGGCAACCATCACTTTAAAAAATACTGTTTTCCAGGGCACGACCAATATCATCAAAACAGGATCCACGAACGATAACAGTGGCGGAGGAAATATTTTCAATGGCGCCGTTACCATGACCAATTCCGGATCGGGATATTTGCTGATGGGCAATGGCAACCCCGACCGGTTCAACAATACAGCCACATTCAACAATGAAGGCACAAGCAATGTGTATATTGCGTATAACAGCAGTAATAATATTTTCGGAGGTCTTACCACATTCAATAACACACCGGCTGCCAACACGCTGATCTATGTCAGCCCCAATTCAGCAGGCACCCAGTTCAACGGCAATATTGTGGTCAATTCCACCAGCGGAGCAGGCATCCAGTTCTGCAGCGGGAACAGCACGGCAACGGCTACCCTCGCAGCAGGCAGCACCATCAGCGTAGGAAGCGCCGGCTTTACGGCAGGAAACTTATTGCTGAGGCAATTCAAGCAGATCGGATCAACCGCCCAGGATATTACTTTAACCGGATCAGGGTTCTTAACCTTCGGCCCTTCTTCCTCATTCGACGGAAGCATCACTGCATCGAGCCCGAGCCTGTTCCTGAACGGGGCCGTGTTCAACGGCGCCAGCAGCTTTACGAAAACCGGATCGACAGGCGATTACAGCGTGGGCGGAAATGTGTTCAACGGAGTTTGCAGCATCACCAACAGCGGAAGCAGCTTTTTTCTGCTCGGCAATTCCAATTACGATATATGGAATGACGATGTAACCTTTACCGATAACGGATCGGAGCGCTTGTTGCCCTGCTGGGCCACTTCCGGAAACCAGCTTAACGGTAATGTATATGTGAATACTTCGGGCAGCGCAACAGGGATCCAGTTCTGCGGAGGCAGCACCGGCGCCAGGGTTACCCTTGCTGCCGGAAAAACCATACAGCCTGGAGCTACAGGATTAACGGCAGGCTATCTGTACCTGAAACAGTTTACCCAGTCCGGCAGCGCACCCATTACCCTGACGGCCACGGGCAACTCCGTTCTGTACCTCGGGCCCAACAGCCATTTCGGGGGAGCATTCACGGCCGCTGCTCCCGATATCTGGGTGCAGGGAGCTATTTATGACGGAGCCGCTTCCTTCACCAAAACAGGCGGTTCATCCAACCACAATAACCAGCAGCAAAATATTTTCAATTCAACCTGCACCATCAACCAGCAAAGCAATAGCGGATATTTTATGCTGGGCTATAATTCCAACGACCTGTTCAATGATGATATCACGATCACCTCAACGGGTACCGGCGGTGTTTACCTGGGCTGGGTA
>CAYYZJ010000274.1:0-5369 GCA_964475615.1 uncultured Flavitalea sp.
ATACGGCTCTTCAGTTGCTCTCTTCTGTGCATCAGCGATAAGCCTGCCTTGTTGAACTTGCAGGTGACCAGCATTTCCGGCAATATGGCATAGGTCCTCTTGTCTACAAATGCATAAAACAAGCCATAGTCCTCTGCATGCGGAAATTTTTCCGGATACCATTGCTTTTCCATTGCCCTTGCCCTCCACATTACGGTAGGATGGATAAAGATGTTGCGGAAATACATTCCCTTCCTGATCCTGCTGCGGCGCGTAGGTGTTTTATACAAAAAGGCAGTGCCTGTATTGTAATCCTTGAAGGCGCACCAACTGCCGAGCAGGTCTGTTTCGGGATGTGCATCCAGAAAGCTGACCTGCCGGTAAAACCTGTCCTTTTCACAGATATCGCCGCAGTCCAGCCGCGCTATATATTTATAATCGCTTTGCCTGCCAAGCCATTCCAATCCTTTGTTCAGGGCTTTGGCAATGCCGAGATTAACAGGCAACCGTATGATCTTTATAGAAAATCCGGAACCGATTTGACGCAATAACGACCCCTGGTCGATGGGTATGGCGCTTCCATCATCCACAATAAGCACGCTGAATTTCCCGGAATAGTAGTTGATGCTTTGCAAAGATCGTACTAAACCTTCCGGGTCATTGAAATAGGGTATCAGCACATAAAAATCTATTTCCTGGCTCTCTTTTTTCACTCTGGTTCCATTAAAGTAAAGATGTTTCACATTAAATCTGCCGGTATCTATAATCCATTATTATGCCTATCCTTGGCGCAGGCTGCTCAATTGCCAATGATTAACCAATTTTTTGCCTTTTATGAAGACAGCTAAAAATCGAAAAAGTTTAAACGGGAAATTCTGCAACCGAATCAATTAGCAGGATGAATCAAAGGGAAATGAACATAAGAAGATTATTTCAGCTATTTTTTTCTGCTTATCGCTGAGAAAAATTTTCTACAATTGTCCCAATCCAATTAACAATTGATTAACTCTTGATGACCTTATAGATCGATCTCCTGTTATTGGTCAGCATCTCGATAAAATACAATCCGGATGCGTAAATATTGATATCCATTTCCTGGATATACTGGCCGGGTTCTTCCATTTCATCTTTCATGCATTTGAGCTGATGGCCGTTCAGGTCGAGCAGGTTGATGCGGATATGTGAAGCGGTGTCGAGATTATAGGCCAGCTTGAATTGCCCGGCGCTGGGATTGGGAAATATCTTGTTCAGCGGGAGGTCCCAACTGTTGGCCACGATGCGTTCGCTGGTGAATGCAGCAGAGGAGCCTGATCTCAGGATATGGATCTTGTTTACGGTAGTGCCCGGGCTGGTGCCTGTTCCCAACACATAAAAATTGTCGATATCGATTTCCGTATTCGACCATCCGTCGCTGCTCAGCAGCACCGGGTAGTTCATGCGTGAAGATTCCCAGTTGGGAGATTCATAAACGGTCAGCACGCGGTCCGTCCAGTGCAGCAGGTCGCTCGAAAAGCGAAGGGCTACTTTGAACCGGAGATTGCGCTGGTCGATATATTCTTCAACCCCGATAAAATAATCCGCATTGCGCACATGGGCCACGCTGAACCGTATTTCCTGTGAAATGCCTTTTTCATCGTCCATGATATCTGTCGACTTAGGCCCTTTCACTGCAACGAAAGCAAGCATATTTTCTTTGGTAAACATTTCCGGCAGCGAAGGGTTCCAGGTTTCATTGCCTTGCGGATCGCGGTAATAAACCGAATATTTGTGCGGGTCCAATGCATCATTGATGCTTGCCCTTACTACTTTAATGCCTTCATGGCGTCCTTCTTCATCGGGAATATTGTTGCCGAAAGGGCCTCCGTCGGAAAAAAACACATATATGGTATCGTTATAAATAATGGAAGAAGGATGCTTCAGCCCGCTGGTACATTTTATGCCATTGGGCGTAATGAATCCTGTTGAAGGCCAGGCGATGGGGCCGATATCATTGGAAAAAAAAGATTGTCCCCAGTTGGTCTTTTTGTTATTGTGAATCCAGGCCGCAGTGATCATGGCATTATAGGCATTCCATCCTTCATGAAAAGGCTCCCCGCCCGAATAGGAGTTGGGATCGGCGGGATTGATGCGCACATTGGCCTGGATCGTATTCTGATACCATCTGGCAAAATGGTTTGCAACGGTTCCTTCAACAAGATTTTTATTTTCACTGTGCAGAAAGCCCAGCGATACCGTTCCTTCATCGGGATGCTTGAAATAAACCGCGCTGTAAATGCCGTGATAGTTCCGCTTCCAGTTGCGGACAGGCCTGGCTGAATCGTAATCAGGGCTATGAATATAACTCATGGAGGCCAGGTTGGGGCCTGTTGCATTGTTCAGGTCGAGCGAATTGTTATCGGCCAGGGAAGATGGAGATGACCAGATATAGGTATCGCTTCCGTTTACAAAAAAATAAGACCTGAACCCGCCCGCAATGATCCATGGCGGCACTTCCGTTTTGTTTTTTCCGTCATTGCCGGAGCGGGTATAGTTCAACGTTATACCGGACACTCCGCTGACAGAATAAGCATTGAAAGATGGGAACTGAGCCATCAGCGTTTGAGCACAGCACAACAGCATCAGAGCCTGAAATAAACACCTCGTCACAGAAAGGGTTTTTGGGCGCCTTATAATAATTGTTAACCTCTAATCAACCGGGGGATTTACAGGGGACTATTGGCTAGTCGATTTTTCAAAATGGCGGAGCTTGGATGAGCACAAAATAATTAAAATTTTCTAAAAAATTGAGTAAACGCTGGGTATTCTCTTACTCATTGCCGGGAATAGTGTTGAATTTTATGCACATTAGCCTGAATATCGAAACAGAAATTTCTGGCACATTGTTTTCGGCTCTTGAAGCGGAATCTCTATATTATGAAGAAGATAGATAATAAAAAACTGGCAACCGGCATTGCCATCGGCATTGTAGCGGTGGGACTGACCATTTACCTGGCCAGGCGGATCAGAAAAAAGCATATCCTGTCTACAGTGGCCGATGCCGGATATGAAACTGCTTATGACGTACATTTTCCTTTAAGGCACAACAGGCCCAGGAGAAGAAAATTTTATTATTGAATAGGTAATATGTAAGATTTAATATTTATATTTTTAACGAGGGAATATTAAATCTTACATATTACATATTAAATTCCCATGGCTCCCGATTTTAAGTCCTTATTTGAATCTGTGCCCGGCTTATACCTCGCTCTTCTGCCGGACCTCACCATCAGCGCTGTAAGCGATGCCTATCTGCATGCCACCATGACCCGGCGCGAAGAGATACTTGGACGGCATCTGTTTGATGTATTCCCTGATAATCCCGATGACAGCACGGCTACCGGAGTGAGCAATCTCCGTGCTTCGCTCAATCATGTGCTCCAATACGGCACCGCGCATACCATGGCTGTTCAGAAATATGATATCCGCAGGCCCAACGGCGTTTTTGAGGAAAGATTCTGGAGCCCGTTGAATAAGCCGGTATTCAACGAAAAAGGAGAGATCGCCTATATCATTCACCGGGTTGAGGATGTAACCGAATTCATCAGACTGAGAAAAGAGGAGGACAAAAAGCTCAAGCTCAATGAAGCCATGCGCGAACGTATGGAAGAAATGGAAATAGAGATCTACCAGCGGGCGCAGGAAATACAGGAGATGAATAAAAAACTGCTGGCTGAAATAAAAGAGCGCCAGTATGTGGAGATGCGCATCCGCGACACTGAAGAAGGGTTCAAGCTGCTTGTGAACAGTATAAAAGATTATGCGATCATCATCCTCGATACACAGGGAAGGATCCAGAGCTGGAATGAAGGAGCCGAGCGCATCAAAGGCTATACTACCAATGAGATCATCGGCAAGCATATCTCCATTTTTTATCTGCAGAAAGAAGCGGCCGATGGCATGCCCGAAAAAAATCTCGAAGCAACAAGGGCCAATGGCCGGCATGAAACCGAAGGCTGGCGCCTGCGCAAGGATGGAAGCCGGTTCTGGGCCGATGTGGTATTCAACAGCCTTTACGATAATGCCGGGAACCTGCGCGGCTTCGCCAAGATGACCCGCGACATCACGCTGAGAAAACAACTGCAGGATCAGCTCAAAAAAATGAATGCAGAGCTGGAGAAACAGGTGCTCGAAAAAACCAAAGAAATCAGGCAATCCTACGAAAACATCCGCCTGCTCGCCTCACACCTGCAGAATGTGCGCGAAGAAGAAAGAGCGGCCATTTCGAGGGAAATACACGATCAACTGGGCCAGCAACTGACCGGATTGAAAATGGATGTTTCCTGGCTCTCCAAAAAACTGAACAGTACCGATGAATCCATCAAAGGAAAAATAAAAGGCATTCTCGAACTGCTCGACAGCACCATCCGGATGGTCCGGAAAATTGCCACCGAACTGCGGCCAAGCATACTGGACGATCTGGGGCTGATAGAAGCCATGAAATGGCAGAGCCAGGAGTTCGAAAAAAGATCTGAAATAAAGATACGGTTCAATTCCATGCTGCCGGAAATCAAAATCGCCAATCATATCGTCATCGCCCTGTTCCGGATCTACCAGGAATCGCTGACCAATGTAGCGCGGCATGCCAATGCCACCGAGGTTTGTACCAGCATTACCCGACGGAATCATCAACTGGTGCTCACCATCTCCGATAACGGACAAGGGTTCGATACCGGCAATATAGCCAGCAAGAGAACGCTGGGCCTGCTTGGCATGAAAGAAAGGGCGCAGATGATCGGCGGCAATTATGAGATCAGCAGCAAGCCGGGTAAGGGAACTACGGTGTCGATAACGGTGCCTTTGGAAGGCCAGTGATGAGCAGCGAGTGGCTGGTAGGGAACATTCCACCATTCCCATCCGCCTTTCACATCAACTCCTCACCTTCTTCCTGCTTTTCAAAATAGCCACAAGCTGCTCGTGCAGGCTGATCAGGTTGCCGATAATGAAATAATCGCGCAGATTGCTTTTTATGGTGCTGCGCATGATGCGAACCACCACATCCTTCTCCACTTCGCCGGTTTCCTTAACAGAAGCCAGCAGTTCAATAGCCATCAAGGCCAGCAGGGCGCCGATGAGAAATAAAAAATTCCATTCATGCAATGATACCAGGTGAAGCACCCTGCTTCCCCCAGGGCCGATCCACCGGGCATCGATGATAAGATGACGTTTGGTAAAATAGTCGGCCAGCCATCCGCCGATAAGCGGAGCTATGGATGCAAAAAAAGAAGGGATGATATTCTTGGCCGATAAATACACTACTGCCTCTTCCCTGGTGGCCAGCTTCAACCCGATATTGGTGAGGGAAAGATTGATGCCTGCTGTAGAGATGCCCGTTAAAATATGGATGCCTGCCA
>CAYYZJ010000275.1:0-7271 GCA_964475615.1 uncultured Flavitalea sp.
TGTCAAAATTCCGGGACTTGATCTCTGTGAGCCGTTGCCCGTTAACGGTAGTACGCAATGTGTTTTTCTGAACATTTGAATTATCGCAAACAGTGTATGGGTTATCCGAATTGGAGCCATTTAAGAAATTATATGTATGGCTTTCCGGCCCCAGATCGAAATAAGTATATGATTCTGGCGAATAAGTTAAATTAACAGTGTCCTTAGTATTGGGGTTAACAATTCTGGTCAATAACCAGCTCGATGGTCTTTGTGAATCCGGATCATCCCCACTCAGCGTTGAATGTGGTAGAGTCACCTCGTAAGCGCTGTTTTCCCCAAAAAAATACTCAATCCCGTCCGGCGTAGTGATAATCCAACGGATGAACTGACCGGGCGTATAATCAACATTAATCCTAAGGTCTGCGTCGGTTAATAACCTAGGGGTTCTGTTTTCATCAAAGACAAATTTGCCGGAATACCCGTTAAAGTTAAATGTGAACAAATCAGGTTCACCCTCCAGTGCGCCGGCATTCAGGCCTGGGATGGTTTCTAATTGCATTTCCAAATTAGACCTGTCACCCACCATTTGGCCTCCTGTAGTATGCGGCAGCAAAGGCAATTTCCGAATGCCGGAGTCCAGGTAATACCCCCTGGAACCATCTGCTGAAAAACCCTTTGTGGTGCCTTCATCGGGAACACCCCTGACCGTGCGAATGATCATTCCCCCTGCATTCAGCGTCCAACCAAGCCCAACCCAGGAAGCAAGTTCGGAAACCCGGATTCCGCTTGCGTGGTAACTGAGTGAAATCGGAACACTGACACCCCCATCCTTCAAATTATACACTGGAATGGATATTTCAGGCACCCCCGTATAATAACTAACCGGGAAATCCACATATTTTCCAAGCGAAGCTGCATTAGGCGCCGGCTGTACATAATTATTTAGATAGGTGCTGGTGCTTTGGCAATGCAATGCAACAGCGGAAAAGCAAAAAAAGACTAAAATGGAAATTCTTTTCATAATTACTTCGTTCACAATTATTTTATTTAAATCCATACCCCACTCTGAATAGCACAGGTTGCGTACGCGGCACCTGCCGGTAACTCAAAAAATCCCAAAGCAGCTGCAGTTGGGTTTGCCTGAAAAACTTCATCCTTACGCTGAATTTCTTGCTGAGTCCGAGCAGCCCGCTTTGCTGCCAGGCATTCAGCTCCTTCAACTGGTCAATCGTGTAGAAAATCGTGCGATAGTTAAGCTCATAGCCGCCTGAAAGCCAGAAATTTCCCCGGATCTTCCAGTCGACAAAACTGCGCAGCCCGGCCCCTTGGTTGGTCACTCGGATATTGCGGAAGTTTTGTCCCCATCCCACTTTATAACTGGCGCCGATGCCCAGGATGCTGCGATCATCAGGCTTAAACCCAATAGAAAGACCCAGGTCACTCGTAACAGGGAATAGGTTTGTAGACCGCAGAGTCTGGAAATTGGTACCAATTACAAGACGCTGCAGGAATGTTTTTGTTTTTTGGTTATTGGGCTTAAACCCCTCCGGCATCTCCATATCACTGCTGCCACCCCCAAACTGATTTACCTTATCCTTCAGGCTCTGGAGCTGCGATTGTGCCTGGGCAATATTATTCTGGAGCGTTTGAAGGGCATTGGGTCCCCCGCTCCCCAGCTGATTTTGAATGTACTGGCTGACCTGTGCACGGGTTTGCAATCCAGCCAGGCTTTGAAGATAGGAGGGATCACCCGGGTTATCGGGAGGAAGGCGAAAAAGGCTTGCCAGCATGCTGTTACGCTTCATGAAATCCTGGAAGGCCTTGGTCCTACTCAAGATCCCAAGGGCCCGGCGCTCCAGTTTATCAGGGGTATTGAGTAAATCTTTGTACTCCCGGATTTGCTGGCTATAATAATAAACCTGCTTGTTCAAAGCCTTCAATTGCCTGAATAGCCCGGCTTTTTCCAGCAGGTCCTTCCATCGCTGTTGTTGGGATTTTAGAAATTGCCGGATGTCTTCCGCCTGTTGCAAGCGGGTTTCCATCCCATTAATACTGGCAGCACTTGCCTGGATGTTATGAAGCAGGGTGCCTGATCCTCCCGGCAGTCTGGCGTCCTGCCCGAGAAACCTGATAGCACCACAAAGACTGTCCCAGTGGGGAAGATACCCGTGAAATTTACCGGGATGCAAGAGCTTCTCCTGCAGTTGCCGGAACCTCTCTTCGGATTCCCGGGTAAACTGATCCGCCATGGCCGAGTCAACGAGGGAAAGGCGCTGGGCTATTTTCGCCTGCACCCTGCTATATTGTCTTAAAAGCTTCCGGGATTTCCTGTCGAGTTTGTTTTGTACCGCCTCAGTACGTTTGTTTACCGATTGAACATATCTCCTGGCAAGACTTACTGGTGGCCCCACTAATGAGTCTTGCTGGCCATTGGCAAATAATCCTGCCACAAGCAGCACAGTCAGGCAAATAATCGAAGATCGCATAGGCAGTTGGTTCTCTCCCCTTAAATAACTTCAGGGAGGTTATGCGGGTTTTGGTAGCTATGAAGCTATCTATAATTTTTATAAAAAAACAAAACATTTGAAAATTTCTTTTTGATCTAAAGGAAAACCCTTAGATCCTTTATGCTCGTTAATTCGTCTAAATGGAAACGTTCTATCACCTTTTTTATACCGCCTCTAGCACTTAGATCCTTTTAACATTTTTGTGATCCACCTTTGACCTTTCTTGCACCTAGTAAGTATTTTAGCTTCATATAAATTAGACTTATTTTCAAAGAAAATTTGCCACTGACCCATGTCTGAAATTTTTTATCACACGAAATCACCGTTAACCGTATTCTCTATGAAAATGGGTTTGTCCGCAGGATGTCAGTTTAGGCAACTCACCTCGTTTGTGCATTAAATAATGCAGACCAGCATTACTTATTTTAAAATTTAGGGCTGGAGCTGATATTATCCCAGCCTAATCCTTGACAAATTCAACCAACTCATTTACCTTGGAAGATTAGCCCAAACCCGATTGAAGAAGTTATCAAACATAAAGGTGATTAGTAAATTTGAAAACGGGTTTATCTAAAAAGAATCCAGCAAACCATTGATTTAACAGATCTCATTACTTACGGTTTACCGTTGCCATTTAGGAAGAAGGGAGAGAGGGATATCAACTTTCTTGATGTAAAGGAAAGTTTCCATAAATGCCTCCTTTTCTAATGTTTAAAATTAGTTTTTAAAGGCTCGCCGGACAAGATGTTCAAAATCTGAACTACTTATCGGCAAGGGTTTCAGAGGAATTCGGGCATTCTGAGGATACCACTTTCGAATGTCCGAATGCGTACCCCGAAACCTGGGTATTTATGCGCTTTTTTGAGTAGATCAATCAACAAAAAAGCCCACAAACACTAAGTGTTATGAGCTATTAAATGATTTTGATATTCAATCCGCGGCCGTCCGATCTACTATAAAATTCTTCTTCGTAAATCCTGACTAACCAGCAGCAAATTTTTCCCTCAACGCACTCATGTCATCACTGATCTTGTAAGCTCACCCAAAATTGGCTCATTTGAAAGTTACTAAAAATGTAACTTTAAATGCAGCAATATGAAAAGAATAGTAAGTCGGGTAAACCAATAATAAATTATTGATAGAAATATTTGCAGGCTCCCTATCAATGTATGTAATTGAAAATTCTTTTTTATCCAAAGATTATCAAACCCAATAAAGAGTTTTGTGAGTCGACCCGTTGTTCAATCACGAATACCTTAACATGGGCCCTATCCTCTAAGATACCACTTCGAACGTGCTAAAGACATTATTACACTCATCCCCTACCCGCTACAATTTTTTCGAGCATTTCAATTTTTTCATCTTTCTCTTTTAATAACGCTGCATAAAGTCTTCTATTTTCTTCGAGCGTTTCAATCCATTTTTCAACTGGATTTATATTTAAGGTACAATTTGTATTGATTATAGACCCGTTATCATGGAAAGTGCTTGCAATAAAATTAATCGCAGCAGATTCATCAAAATTCTTAATAGCCTCCACAGGAACTTTTAACCCTTTGGCAACTTTCCCCAATAATTCGGGTTCAATACTTTCTTTCTGTTCCAAAAGCGATATTTTCTGCTTGTTCCAATCTTCGCCTAATTCCGTTGCCAATCCTTCCTGTTTAATACCCAGCATTTCCCGAAATCGCTTTATGTTACGGCCCTGATGTATTGTTTTTTCCATAAATAAGTCTTAGTATGTAACAAATGTAATAAAAAACCAAAGCTCAAAAAACACTTGCATCAATTCAAAAAAAAAGACCATCCAGATATTTTTGAATTTTTCACCTCACCCACCGATATTGATTTTCCCTTGCATCATTCGTAAGGTATCTGAAACTAGGTTGATTCTCCTTGATCTCTGACAAAAGAAAATTCAGTCCGTTATTCCAAGAAATTAACCATTATGGTTCCCGTAGCGTTCAGTATTTCTTATTTTTTCATGGAACCGTTTACGAAGGCCGTCAATGAGCCTCCAAAAACTAAAAAAAATAATCAACCCCCGCCTTACCCAACATGAAGTACGATCATGAAGGGAAATTCATTTCACTTCTTCTCCTCCTCCAAAATTCCAATTTCTTTCTCTTTCTCCTTAATGAGTCGCTCCAGTTCAAACCGACGCCTAATAATTTCCTCCCAATTTTGAACGCTATCTCGAAGGCCCTCCTCGGCCTGGTACAAACTATCAGTCCCAAAAAGGACATGCTGGAGGTATAAATCCTTCGATAATTTAAGGTACCGGTACTTAGTATCGTTAGCCACAAAGCCATTTAGCTTTTCTTTTGCCTGGAGCCATTTAGTGATAACCAAGGTTAGCCCAATAAAAAGACATGCGGTTACCCAAATAATCTTCGGGACATGGTGATGATGAAATACTTCACGTGTCAATGGCTGCCTGAATAATTTCTCGACTTCTTTGAGACGGCTGGTAAGTTCCTTAATTTCATTCATGGGATAGGAGATTTTTTTTAGGTCAGTTTTAAAGGTCTCCACATCCTTATTGATTCTTTGGATATCGTCTGCCTGGCGAGGTATCATTTTAACGGCACCCTGCAGGTCTGTAATTTTTTTATCCAGGGATTCCGCCTTTTCTACAAGGGATTTAATTATTATGTCCTCCATGGTTATACAGATATAAGATTTGTAAATGAATTACCGGAGCATTCTTTTTGATCGCTTTTTTCTTTGGCGTCGCTCCTCTTTTAGTAGTTCGATTGGGATTTCTTCATGGCTATTTTCTGGCTTGATTAGCATCCCACCCATAATTTGGATTTCCTTATAGAGCTTTCCCAAAATATCCACACCCTGTAATCCAGGGTCGAAATTCAACCCGTTAATCGGCGAAGCAATTTGTCCAACTATAGAATTTCCTGAGTAGCAGGACCCAGTATCCTTTTCAAACCTTCCTCCTTTCAATCGCATTTCTGATCCTTGTATCAAGGCAAAGGCTTTTTGCAAATTTCCATAACTAAATTTCCGGTCAACCTGGCTACCCTTGAAAGAGAATTCCCACAATTTAAAACTGACACCTTGCTTTTCCTGGGTGGATCCCTTGAATTTGTAAAGGGTTTCTATCCCGGCCTTCAGGATACGCCTCTCCAACTCATCCATGTTCCGGCAATACGGAAGGCTTTCTGAAATAGCCTGATAAATCTTATACCTGTGAATTTCGGTTTCATTGAGATTTTCCAGGTTGGTTTTAATTAGGTTCTTCCCTATTGCAGGAATCAATTTATAGTCGCTCGTAAGCTGCTGCGCCACTTTTTTACCCCTGAGCCCTAAATAACTATCACTGATCGATTTTCCATCATAATCGACCATATTGGCAACAATATGTAAATGTAGATGCGCCCGATCAGTGTGTTTGGTTACGGAATACTGGGTATTAACAATCCCTAATTGCTCCAGGTATTTTCTTGATACTTCTCTCATCAATTCATTGGAAGGGCTCTCACCCGGGTAAAAACTCAGAACACCGTGGAAACAGGCGAGTTTTCTGGAACTTCTCATTTGCTGTTGCCTGATAAAATCCTCAGCCATTAACTTGTAATTATGCCCCCTTACCCCATCAACCATCAATACCTCTGCCCCTGCCTTATTGCAGATATACCGGCAGGTATGGTAAAATGAATTGGCAGGGAGTATCTTACTGATCACGCTCTTAATTTTTTCAGAATATCATCGAGATGGTTACGGTATTTTTCAAAATATACCATCGCCTGCAGTAACCCCTCCTGATGGCAGGCCCTTACAAGTTGATTCAGGTTATTGGCCATGCCGATTAACTGTCTTACAAATTGTCTCTCTTCCTCAGTCAGCCGGTTCTTTACAATCCCGTTAAGGGTGATTTGCCGGATATATTCAGAAACCCTAAGCCCCGCTTTAGCTGACTTTTCCCGCAAAACAAAATATTCCACCCGGGAGTATCGTATACAAGCCCTGATCTCCTTCTTAATTGCCTTTTCTGGCCGGCCACCCTTCCTCCCCATCGATTTTACCACTTCCATACCTTTGCATTTATAATGTTTTCCAACTCTTTTTGCGACCAACGGGAGTAAAAAGCGAGCGGGTTTTTGGCCGGCAGGACAGTTTTTGTTCGACAAAAACACCGCTCGCCTTCACTACCCCGCAATTCTCTCCTATGCATCCCACCCAACTGATGTTCCGGTTTTCGCCTTACCTATTTCCCCTTTACCGAACCGCGTCCTGGTTGAAAATTTTCGGGCTGGACAATCCATACTTCCGGATATTAGCCTTCAAATCCATCCATAACTGGATATTATAGTCTGCCAGTTCCATGACTTCATCGGTCGATAAATTGTGCGGGTTTGAAACAGCCGTCGTACCTTTTTGATCGGGTAGTCCCTCTACAAAAGAGAAGATATTCGGTGCATACCCTTCCCCGATTTCCAACGATTTTCCAATAGCTACACTGCTGCCAAATAATTTAATTTGCTTACCCGTACTGAGCGTCAATGTTCTTCTTTTGAGTTCTGCCATGGTTAATTGTGTTTTTTAATTAAATAGTTTGAATGCAAAGGAAATTGTGTTAAAGGTATTTCCAGGGTATTGGAGAGTCCCTGCGTTTCAACCTCAGCCAGGAGTGAACTTTATTTCCTTCAATTCTATAAGCCAGTCGTTCAGGTCTGTTCCACTGGGCAAAAAATCACTTCGGTCAATATACCTTTTCGAATCCCAATTCAGTGCAAGTTGAGTGCATTCAATTCCCCTGCTGTCCCG
>CAYYZJ010000276.1:0-3829 GCA_964475615.1 uncultured Flavitalea sp.
CCGTTTTCGGCTTCAGGAAGGTTTCATCGGTAACCAGGCTCACCTTCACTTCCTTTACCTGCTGGCTTGCCAAGGTGAACAGGTCTAGTTTGCCGCCGTTCTCGAATACAATATCTTCCGGCCCGAGCGAGGGAAAATGAATATCATAATCCTTAAAATGAGTAAGCTGCTCGAATGCCTTGCTGCCGATATCATAACGCCAGAGGTTCATGCGCAGCTCAGGCCCGCGGTCGGAGATGAAATAGATGAAATGATCGTGCCACATAGGGAATTCATGCGAGGATTCATCGCCGCTGGTGATATTGCCGGAGCTGAGGTCGGTGAAATTGAAGATATGGATGCTGCCGTTCCATCCGCCGCGGTATCTTTTCCAGTTGCGGAAAGCCTGCGATTTGAATACCAGCGCCATCTGCTTTCCGTCCGGCGAATAGGAGCCGAATTCGGCATAGGCCAGCGGAAGCTTGGTTGCTGCACCTCCGCCAAGCGGCACGGTATAGAATTGATTGAACCTTTCCTTGCCGCTTTCGCGGATGGAAGCAAAGAGGACCTGCCTGCCGTCGGGCGTCCAGTCCACCACGCGGTCGGTATATCCATGTTCCGTAAGGCGGGCGGGAACTCCGCCTTTTACCGGGATCGTATATACATCCTTGTTACCATCATAATTGCCGGTAAAAGCAATGGTCTGCCCGTCGGGCGAGAACCTGGGAAACATTTCCACGCCCGGCGGAGAGCTGAGCTTTATTGCAGTGCCTCCTTCCTTGGGCACGATCCAGAGGTCATTGGCATAGGTGAACACAATTTGTGTTTGCGACACATCGGGAAAACGAAAAAGACCGGCATCGATCTGTGCCGGCAATTGAACGGACAATAAGCAATTCAATAGCATGAAAGCAGCGAGCTTTCTCATAATGCGCATTTTTAAAACGTGAATAGATCGCTGAAATTAAAGAAACCGGGAGAATTCGTGGAAGTTTTGTGATGATAGGTTTATTTTTGAGTATCTGAAGACATGGCCAATGTCCCTCCGTTGTATTACGAAATGGAAACTATGCCTGATAGTGCTTTTTACCGGCATTGAAAAAGGATCATGCTTTCAGTACGACAGTCTTCAATATAATATCCGCCATTTTACTGATGAGAACGGCCTGCCGCAGAACAGCGTCAAATCCATTGCTCGCGACGGTGACGGCTTTATCTGGCTGGCCACTGAAAACGGGCTGGTCAGGTTCGACGGCCATCAATTCCTGAACTTCAACAAGGAAAACCTGGCCCTTGCTTCATCGAGGATGATGTATATTCAAAGAAACCTTTCTACCAGAAAGCTGTATGCAGTAGCGGAAAAGAATGAGATCATCGAGATAGATCAGGGCCGGGCAAAGCTGTCCGGCAGTTATACGGTCAATAATGATGATTATCCTGTTACCGGAGTTCCCATCGGCCCCAGCGATGCCGCTGCTATCCGCAGGTATGCATTGCCGGTAGATTCAGCGTGTGCTTTTATCGTCAGCGCCGACAGTGTATTTTTCAGGAAGCATGGACAGTATATAAAAGCATTTTATTTCCCGCATGCCGGTTTCCGGAATTTTTTTACTCTTGGAAAAACATTGTACTATCTGGATGAAAAAGGAAATGCCGCCTGGTTCGATACGGTGGCGCAGCATAAGGCAAGGCTGACCGGCGATATCCTAAACCATTCCATGCCGCTTCACTATGAAATATGGTGGAATCCGGCTGCTATGGAGCTATTCATCAATCTCGGCAGGAATCTGTACGCCGTAAAACGCAGTGCCGGCAACGATCTGGAGACCCGGCTGATCCTGGAGGATTTCGATCTCGAAGAAAATTATATCCGTATCATCTATTGCGATTCGCTGTTCAACCACATTTATCTCGGAAGCCCCATCAACGGCTTTTATATCCTGAACCGGAAAAAATTCAGCGTGCATCATGTGGGCTTTTATCATGATCAAAGTTTTTATGCGCAGGCCGCTTATGACGAAAATAAGGTGCTTACGCCGAGAGGAACCGTTATCGGGCCTTCTGCTGCCCAAATCCTGCCTGCTATTGAAAAGAATTACCGGGAAGACCAGTACAGCATGGTGCGGGATGATTACGGCAATATCTGGATCAAGCAGGGAGATGTGCTCAGCCGGTATAATCCGGACGGCTCGGCGCTTGTTTATCAATGGCATTGCCCGGAGCGGATCACCCAATTGTATAAAGACCATGCGGGCGGCATCTGGATCGGCGCCCGCTCGGGATTGTACCGCATAGTTCCTTCGGCAACCGATGCGGAGCCGCAATGCATTCAGAAAAATATTACGGAGATCAGTTGCCTGCAGGAGGAAACGCCCGATCTTTTATGGGCGGGAACGGATCATGGCCTTTATCGCCTCCATCTTTCTTCCGGCCGGATGGACAGCATTGGCGCCTTAACGGGAAAGTATATACGAAGCTTGCATATCAGTCGCCCGGATGAAGTATGGATAACCACAGCAGCCGACGGGTTCTTCCTTTATTCACAGGCAAGGTTAGCCGATTTTCCGATGGACAGGCAGAAATACCTGCAGGCCGCGCATTGCATTGTTGAAGACAGGAACGGATTTTTCTGGATCAGCACCAATAAAGGACTTTTCCAGGCGGCCCGGCAAGACCTGCTCGACTATGCACAGGGAAAAAGACAGGAAGTTTTTTATTATTATTACGGAAAGGAAAACGGTTTCAGCACCAATGAATTCAACGGAGGCTGCGAGCCCTGCGCGCTGGTACTGAACAATGGAACGGTGTCGCTGCCTTCGCTGAACGGACTGGTATGGTTCAATCCGGATTCCTTACATGCCGAGCAGCCTGTCAATGCTATTTTTATTGATAGAATGGAGATAAATCAGAAACAAACAGGCCCGCTCGATACCATCAGGCTGTCCAGGAATTTCCGGCTTATCAAACTTTCCGTATCCACGCCTTATGCAGGAGATGAATATAATGTACGGATCGATTTCGCGCTGTTGAAAGATGATAACAAACCGGTATGGCTGCAGGCAGATGATAACCGGAATATTTCGCTGGCATCGCCTTCGCCCGGCAATTACCGGCTCCTGATACGCAAGCTGAATGGATTCGGCAGGAACAATTACAGCTACAAGACCATCTCCGTGATCGTTCCTCCTCCCTTTTATGAGACCATCTGGTTCTATATCCTGTCGGCCTTGCTGCTGCTATTGATTGGCCGCATGTATATTTTGTTCCGCCTGAGGCAGATCAAGAACAAGAACAGGATGCTGGAGCAACGCATCGATGAACGTACGGGCGAATTGCGCGAAACGCTGGCTGCACTGACGGCTTCTGAAAAAAATCTGCAAACCCAAACGCAACTGCAGCAAAGACTGATCACGGCCATTACGCATGATATTAAAAGTCCGCTGAGGTATATGACCGAAGCCGCCAAACGGCTGTTCAATGAAAGCTCCGGCAAACCGGGCATGGAGCAGGTGAGCGAACAGGCCAGGCTGCTTTTTGAATCGGGCGCCAAGATGCATCTCTATGCGGATAATCTCCTGCAATATATGAGGCTGCATTCACGCGGCGGCTCCATCGTCATGGAAACTTTTTCATTGCATGATGTTATTGCCGAAAAAGCCGCTATTTTCCGGGATATAGCGCAGGCGCAGCATACACGCATCGACAATCTCATTCCCCGCCATTTGCTGGTCAACAGTAATGCCAGGCTGCTGGGCGTCATCATCCATAACCTGCTCGACAATGCAAGCAAGATCACCTACAACGGAGTGATCAGCATTACGGCAGGCATGGAAGGAGAACGGCTGATCCT
>CAYYZJ010000277.1:0-10408 GCA_964475615.1 uncultured Flavitalea sp.
GTCGGTATGGTCTCCGATAAATCTTTTTCCCGTGCTTTCCGTAAAAAGCACAAGCTCGTATTCGGGATGAAAATGCCATCCGATTTTAATGTAAGGAAGCAATTCTTCTTTTAGTGCAAAGGATGAATTAAAACTGTACGAGGGGATTACCTTCTCTAAAATAGGTTCGGTTACAGGTATCATGACAAGCAATTTGAACTCGATTATTAAACGGAGGTCTTAAATTACAAAATTGAACCTGGATTGACAAATGGAGACCTGTAATTCTATAAACAATACAATTTAGTTCAAATCTTTGCCAAACCAGTGGAAAGCATTGGCTGATCGGAAATTTATCTTTGGTTAACTGCTTTTAAAATTCACCTTTATAAATTTCGATTGCTATGACCAATTCAAATCCAAAACTGAGGTTCAGTAGATCAATCATTTGTTCTTTCTCTCCGCCATATTGTTTCAATATAGCCTCTGCCATGCAATTAATAGCCATACTATTAATTTCCACTTTACAGGTAACTGCGGCTGATTATGGGGAAAAAATTGCCATCACATCAAAGATTACCATAAAGGGTAAGATTACAGACGATAAAGGACAACCGCTGGAAGGCGCCACTGTTTACGTGAAAGGAACCAATAGCGGTGCAAGATCAGATGCCAACGGCAATTTTTTCATTGAAGCAGAGCCCGATTCGACGTTGATTATTTCTCATATAGGATATAATACGGCAGAGATTAAAATTGAAGGGCGGACAAATATTTCCGTTCAATTAGAGCTTTCCGCCGCCACCGGCCAGGAGGTAGTCGTTATCGGATATGGCACACAAGCTAAAAAGACTTTAACGGGTGCTATTTCTGTAATAGATAATACTGCGCTGAGCAGCAGGCCCGCTATAGCAACGACTAACCTGCTTCAGGGAGTAAGTGCCGGCCTGCAGATCAGCCGGAGCAATACCGGCAATATCAAGGGATCGCTGAACACGATTACGATAAGGGGCATCACGTCGCGAAGCGCGCCGGGCGTATTGATCGTGGTCGATGGCATACCCCAGGCAAGCAATGACGCAACTGCGCTGGACAATATCAACCCGGAAGATATTGACAATATCAGTATATTAAAAGACGGCCAGGCGGCTATTTACGGAGCAAGAGCTGCAGGGGGCGTCATACTCGTAACGACCAAGATGGGCAGATCGAATACGCCTACGCTTAATTTTTCCTCGAGTTTGACCATTCAGAAACCTGCCCTCACGCGGGAGCCGACCAATGTGTTGCAACTGTACGAGATGCAGAATGAAGGCTATGTCAATGACGGACAGGCCACCAATGCTTTCAGCAATGTGGTGAAATTTATAAACGACAATAATATCACGTTCGATAAAATAAAAGGAAATGACCAGCAGTATCTGCTGCGCGAGCCTTACGGGAATGATCATCCTTATTATCTGGGGCACTATGACTGGAATGATATTATGTTCAATCCCGCATTGCAACAAAATTACAATGTGTCTATTTCAGGGAAGCGGAATAACTTCACCTACTACGAATCGGTTAATTATGCTGACCAGGATGGCATGCTCGCCTACGGGTCGAATTACAAAAGGCGGTTACTGGTCACCCTGAAAAATGATTATGACATCAACAGGTTCCTGAAAATAAAATCGAATATCAATATCGGAACCCAGAAATCGACCGAGCCTTATAATTATACCGGAGGCGGCTATGACGGACTGCAGGGATCGCTTTTTTTCACCCAGACAACAATTGAACCTTACACCAAGGGAGGCCACTTCATGGACATCGGGGGCTTTTATGACCCCCTGGGATATGCGCTGGCCGGAGGCAATACCACTGATCTGTCATACATATTACGCGGTACTTTGGGCTTTGAACTGAAACCCATCGAAAACCTGTTGATTTCCGGGGAACTGTCCTCTAACTACAACATTATTGAAACAGATTGGGCAAAACTGGATTTCCCTATGTATGATGCGCTGGACAATTTTGTTCAGACCGCTTACGGAGGACTAAACCAGGCCGGATCAGGATATTCCCGGGACCGGTATACGATCGAAAATATTAATGCCTCCTACAGTTATAACAAGCTCAGAGATCAAAAAATTAAATTGCTGGTAGGATATTCACTGGAAGGCGATGATTACCGGAGCACATCAGCCTATCGCCGGTACGGACAGATTTCATCCAGCCTGCCTACCATGAGCGCCGGCGCTGCAGATGAGCAATATAACAGCGAGGTAAAAAACGCCTACAGTCTGAACTCGGCCTATTCGCGGCTGGAATACAGTTTCAAGAACCGCTATCTCTTTGAAGGCGTATTCAGGTATGACGGGTCTTCCAAGTTTGCCGAAGGTCATAAATGGTCTCCTTTTTTTGGTTTTTCCGGCGGCTGGATCCTTTCCGAGGAAAACTTTATGAAGAATATATTAAGTGCATCGGACTTCCTCAAGATCCGTGCATCCTGGGGCCAGTTGGGTAACCAGACCGGTATCGGGCTATACGATTACCTCTATCAGATCAATGTAGGCGGAGGCTATCCGATGGGCGATCCTCAAACGCAGGTCCAGATTGCCACACTGGGAACCCTGCCCAGTACTACCCGGACCTGGGAGAAGATCGAATCGAAAAATCTCGGTGTTGATTTTACCACCCTCGGATCGAGATTAACCGGTTCTTTCGATTATTATATCAAGGACAATAAAAATATGTTTTTCAACCAGGAATTCCCGCAGGTACTGGGTGCAACGCCACCCAATATCAACGGAGCTTATCTGAGAACAAAGGGATGGGAATTGGAATTGAGCTGGAGGGATAAGATCAGCGCTTTCAACTATTTCGTAAAATTTAACCTGGCCAATAACAATACGAAAGTCATCAGGCTTGCCGATGACGCCATACCTGTTCAGGGAGCCAACACTTTTGTAGAGGGATATCCCTATCAATCCTTTTTTGGTTTAAAGTATGATGGGCTCGTTCAGTCAGATGCGGAACTGACCGCATATAATTCAAGCGTATCAAGCGGTATACCCGGCAACCTGAAGCTTGGGGATGCCAAATACAAAGACCTGAACGGCGACGGTAAATTAACGTCCTTGCCTTACGAGGTAGATAAAAGCGGCAAACCAACCGCTACATCAGGAGATTTGGTGCAGATCGGAGAAGGCGGACAGCATTATCTGTTCGGCATAACCCTGGGCCTCAATTGGAAAAACTTCGACTTCAGCTCCTTCTTTCAGGGTGTGCTGAAGTGGCAGGTGATCTCCGATCTCCGGGTGGATAATCAGTGGTATGAACCGAACGACGCTTATCAATATCATCAGACCTGGGCTCTGGACCGGACGAAAGCAGCGTGGCCGAGGCTGAGCCAGGATGAGACGGTCAAAAGTTATAATTACCAGTATTCCGATGCGCCTTATAAATTATATAACAACCGGTATTTCCGGCTGAAAAACCTCCAATTAGGATACACCCTGCCCAAGCGCATTATCAGTAAAGTGAAACTAACCAATCTGCGGATTTATTTCAGCGGAACAGATTTATGGGAGATCACGAGCCTGCCCGGTAACCAGGATCCGGAAACCCCGTTCTCTCATCTGCTTTCGCCATTCCCGCGTCAATATGCATTTGGTTTAACCTTAACGCTATAATTATAATACTGAATATCATGAAACGAATATATGCCGGCCATTTTGTGCAATACATCCTTTTATTTATTTTTTTCTGCTCCTGCGAGAAGAGACTGGACTTAATACCGGAGACCTCTCTTTCGGAAGTCACCTTCTTTAAAACAGCCGATCAGTTTAAACTATTCGCCAACCAATTCTATACAGAGCTGCCGCCCGTTGGTTTCTCAACCACCCGCGATGCTTATGCGGACCTGCTGATAGAACGAAGCACCAATACCGTCAGCAACGGAACTTATTCTGCAACGCCTTCCAGTGATCTTTGGCAGAATTCCTATGTTACCATCCGTAATGCAACCTATTTACTTGAGAAGCAAGCCGAGGCCGACGATGACCTGAAAGCCCAGGCAGCCGTCTATGCAGGCGAAGCCAGGTTTTTCAGGGCATTGGCTTACTATAACCTGTTTAAGGATTTTGGAGGCGTGCCGATCATCGACAAGGTGCTGAGCTTATCGGACGACAGCCTGTTGTACGGACCCCGCAATACCAGGGATGAAGTGGTCAATTATATTTTAAATGACCTGGACGCGGCCATCAGTGTTTTGCCCACCCAATCCGCTATTGCGCCAGCCGACAAAGGCCGGGTCAGCAAGGGAGCCGCGCTTGCGCTGAAGGCCCGGGTTGCTCTTTTTGAAGGAACCTGGGGGAAGTTTCGTAACGAGGATGGCTATGCGGAATTGCTCGATGCGGCTATCGACGCTTCTACCCAGGTCATGAACAGCAGTGAATACGAGATTTTTGACAGGCGGGATGTATTGGGAGATGAGAGTTACCGGTATTTCCTCATCCTTGATGTGAAGCAGGCCAATCCCTCTACTTTTACTAAATCGGATAACAAGGAGTACATTCTTCCGAGCAAGTATGACGCCACTATCCGGCCTCAGCCGACTGTTGATTTCCTGGGAGCGGCCAATCCAACGCAGAAATGCGCTGATATGTTTCTTTGTACAGACGGGCTGCCGATCGACCGCTCGCCTATTTTTCAGGGAAAATCAACCATAACCAGTGAATATGAGAACAGGGATCTGAGGATGATAAATATTTTCGTTATCCCGGGCAGCCAGATTTGGGAATCCGCTCCTTTATCGTATGTAAGAGATTGGAGCGATCCTTTTGCAGGAGGATATCCGGACGTGCCCAGCGGTTCCAATGTGGTGGTTTTCGGTCAAAGCACCCTCACCGGCTATGAGCAAAGAAAGTTTACTCCCGAAATCTTCAATCCTTCCATGGATTTTCCGGTTATCCGCTATGCAGAGGTCTTATTGATCAATGCAGAAGCCCTGTTTGAAAAGAACGATGCCATTACGGATGCCCAACTGGACCTGACCATAAACAAACTCAGGGCAAGGGCAGGCGTAGCTAATCTGAGCAATGCATTTGTTGCATCGAACGGCCTGGACATGAGGACGGAGATTCGCAGAGAGCGCAATGTGGAACTTTTCAAGGAAGGCTTCCGGTTTGATGACCTGAGGCGATGGAAAACGGCTGAAACGGAATTGCCGCAAGCCATTAAAGGAGTGCTGTGGAAAGGCACACAGTATGAAACGGATCCTCAATACAGCGGCATTGTTTATCCGCTCGATACAGACGGATCCATCATTATCGAAGATGCGAGCAGGAGGCATTTTGATCCGAATAAAAATTACCTGTTTCCATTGCCGACCAGGCAGTTATTATTGAATCCCCAATTGACGCAAAACCCGGGATGGTAAATCCATCTATGGAAATCCAGGCTTTGATCCACAGTTTCTAGATCGCCTGTCAAAAGCCTGGATTTCTATATGCGGCAGCATTTCTTCGTACGCTACTTTAATTGAGAAAGATATTTAAGGGATTCAGGTATCTGGTGCAGGGCATCCGGATTTTCTTCTTCAATAAAATATTGCTGTATTCCGCTTTTTAAAGCAGCCCTCAGGACCGGCTCCCAGTTTACCTGTCCTTTTCCCAGCACCACACTGCTGGTGTCGGGAGCGCTTCCGGTGGAATCCCGTACAGCCGTGCCGATCGCAATGTCTTTTAGATGCATTGAAATAAACCGCCCGGGATATTTATTCAGCAGCGATACTGCATCTTCTCCGCCACGGGTAACCCAGAAAACATCCAGTTGGAAATAAACAATACCGGGTGTGGTGGAAGCTGCCATCAGGTCGAATAAAGTTCCGTCGGGGGTATATTGAAATTCATAACCGTGCGGATGATAAAAGAAATGCAAACCTGCTGCATTTAATTGAGAACCGGCTTTATTGAAAAGGGCTGATGCATTTACGGCGTCTTCGTGCGTAAAGGATTTACCATGAGGTATCCAGCCCACTCCTGCATTTTTAACGCCGAACAGCCTGCATAGTTTTATAACTTCATTGATGCTGTCCCTGAAAAGATCAATCGGAAGTATCAGGCTTGTTGCCTTTAATTTTGCTTTATCCAGTTCTTTTTTGAAAGCCGCCGGCGATAACCCGTAGAAACCGGAGACCTCAACCTCATTGATGCCCATCGATTTTACAGTAGCCATGGCGGATGGGATGTTCCTGGCAAATTCTGCGCGGAGGCTATATAGTTCAAGCCCTGTTTTGTTTTTCAACAATTCACTGATGAATGCAAGCCGTTTACCGGTGCCATTCTGCAGCCAGATATCCAGGCCCGGGGTCTGGTAATTATACGGCTTGCCAAGGATATCCAGATCACCATCGCCATCCAGGTCCACAATTTTGGATTCGTGCAGATCCATACCTGTGGCTACTATGGATTCCCTGAAATTTCCTTTTCCATCGCCGTACAGAATCCGGAGCTTGGAATCCGGATTTTCTCCGTTCACCCGCTGCTCGGGATCAAAAATATCCAGGTTCCCATCGCCATCTATATCGGCCAGTTTTAATGAATGGCCGCAGGTAACATGATCGATCAATATTTTTGGAACCCAGGTTCCTTTTTTCCATTCATACATCACCATGGGCGCTGTGCCGTCACCCGGAACCAGCACCACTTCGGGCCGCCCTCCTTTTATCAACTGTCCTGCGGCGGAACGGGAAAATGGAAAGCTGGCGTCGATGATGTTTTCGGAAAATGTATGGTTCCCGAGATATTTGAACCACCTGCCGCCTCCAACGATATCGGGAATACCATCGCCGTCAATATCCGATTTCACCAGTCCTTCGCTTTCGTTTATGGCCTTCCACGAGGGATAAACGCCTCTTTGTTCCATCTGGCTATCGTCGTGATAGGTATAGATCGGATAAAATGTCCATTCCGAAACTTCGCGCGGATTTTGCGGGATCTCCGCGATATTCAGGCTATGTGAACCCTGATTCCAGAATGCCAGTTCTGTTTTGCCATCGCCATAAAAATCACCAAAAATCTGGTCATGATGTTTGGTTTCACCGGAATGCTTGATCGTATGTCTTTTCCAGGCTGTGTTCGGATCGAAATTCGGATACGGGTTTTCCCACCACCAGATTGCATTCGACGCAAAATCCCCGCCCATCACAATATCCGGATCGCCATCGCCATCGATATCAAAATAATCTGAACCGGCTTCTATGTGCAGATGACTTGTATCTATTACATACCTGTTCCATCCGTTATTTGTTCTCCTGTACCAGACAACGGAAGGCCCAATGGTACGCTCGCTGATAACGAAATCATTTAAACCATCCTGATCGATATCGCAAACCACGACCGAAGTTTCCTCGGTGCCCTGGTTAGGCAGGGCCAGATCTTTGTTTTTGGTAGATAAATGCTGCCATTGAATGGAAGGTGATGGCTGGGCAGTTGCTACCTGTGCCGCAAAAAAAAACAGAACGGGTATGGCCGGTCTCAATGATCTTTTCATTTTGAAATATTTTAAATCTAAAGATAAGGGCCCTGCCGGGTTAAGCCCGGCACTCCTTTAGCAGGATGTTGAACTGTATTGAATTGGGTACGCAGTGGTTTCACAGGCTTAGTAGTTTTATTTGTTTATTAGCCCAATTTCAGAATAAAGTTTATTATAAAAAACATGCAAACAAGGCCAACGAAATGTTCAATAAAAATGAGCGTTACAATATCAAAAGCTATTTCAAACCTTTTAAATACGAAGAAAAGACCCCGATTTCTTATACCAGCGGAAGTCAGCTATTTTTTTTAATTTTAATAAACCGCCCTCATCAACCAAGCCTTATAACATGAAATGCCTATCTCTCTTCACTTGCCTTGCACTAGCTGCCGTATTGCTTACAAATTCCTGTAAGCAAAAAAGCAATGCCTCCAGGCAGGCTGCCGGCGACAGTTTACATCTTAAACATGGCGCATTGATTGCCTGCGGCCCGCCAAGTAAGGAATTCGGGACGGTTAACTTTGTCAGCTCCTGCAATGCCTCCATACAAAAAGATTTCAACCTGGGAGTGGCCATGCTGCACTCATTTGAATATGATGAAGCGGAGAAAGCATTTGCGCGGGTGCTCGATGCCGATCCCGATTGCGCAATGGCCTACTGGGGTGTTGCCATGAGCAATTTTCACCAGGTATGGCCATCACCGCCAACACCGGAAGAACTGCAAAAAGGCAGCAAGGCCATGCAAAAAGCAAGATCGTTATTGCAGGGGCCGGGCATAAGCGCCGATTATATCAATACCATTGCAGCATTTTATCAGGACTATTCCCGCTATTCGCAACGCCAGCGTATCCTGAACTATGCAAAGGCAATGGAAGAAATGTATAAGAAATATGCCAACGATAAAGAGGTGGCTGTATTTTATGCTTTATCGCTGGTCAGCGCTGCCGATGCATCCGATAAAACGTATGCCAACCAGAGGAAGGCGGGGAAGATACTGGAATCCTTATACCCGGGCCAACCTATGCATCCGGGTATCGTGCATTATATCATTCATGCGTATGACTATCCCGAACTCGCATCAATGGCGCAGGATGCGGCCAGGAAATATGCTTCCATTGCACCTGCTTCAGCGCATGCCCAACACATGCCTTCTCATATTTTTACCAGGCTTGGCTTATGGGATGAAGATATCCGGTCTAATACCGATGCGGCTGCTTCCGCTAAATGTTATGCAGAAAGTGCGGGCATTAAAGGTCATTGGGACGAAGAGCTGCATGCAATCGATTATCTCGTGTATGCATACCTGCAAAAAGGCGATAATAACAACGCAAAACAGCAACTGGATTACCTGATAGGCTTTACCGATGTGCAACCGGTGAATTTTAAAGTGCTATATACTTTTGCCGCTTCGCCCAGCCGTTATTATCTGGAAAACAGCTTATGGCAGGAAGCTGCTTCCATGAAATTCCAGCCCGGCCTTCCCTGGGAAAAATTCCCCTGGCAAAAAGGGATCGTGCATTTCACAAGGTCATTGGGCGCGGCGCACACAGGCAATATGGAAGCAGCCAGGACTGAATTAAAAGAGATGCAATCCTGTTATGATAGTCTGAACGCACAAAAAGACGACTATAAGGCCAACCAGGTGGCGATACAAATGACGATCGCCAATGCCTGGATCTTGTTTGGCGATGGGAAAAAAGACCAGGCCCTGAAGCAAATGACGAAGGCTGCGGCAATGGAAGATAAAACGGAAAAAAGCCCTGTTACCCCAGGTGAAGTATTGCCCGCACGCCAGCTATTGGGCGATATGCTGATGAAATTAAACAAGCCTGCAAAAGCATTGGCGGCTTATGAATCGGATTTAAAAAAACATCCTAACCGGTTTAACTCCATAGCAGGCGCTGCAATGGCCAGCAGGCAAATAAACAATACTGCAAAAGCAAGACAATATTATGAGCAGTTGCTGACTGTTGCGCCTGCATCAACCCGGGAAGAGCTGGCCACGGCAAAAGCTTTTTTGGGAAAGGCGAGGTCATAACCATTTCCGGATATTTGTTGATAACTTACATTATGAAAAGGATAAAGCAAATACTGCCGTGCTTTCTGATGAGTATGGCATTGATCCATCAGGCTTATGCGCAGAAGACCGACACGGCTAAACAGTCAAAGGATAATACTCCGCATATCTATTTTATTATTTCAGCCGGATCATCCGTAAATGCGTTCTTTAATGACAGGCCGGTTCAGGCCTCATCGGTCGAAGAATTTAATAATTATGTTCAGACTAATATCAAAAGCCTGAGAGATTCATGGGTCATTGTAACAGGAAAACCAAAAACAGGAACATTCGATGAAGTGATCAAAACACTGAAACGAAACCGGTTCAAGCACATCTCGACAAATATCAGGGACTGACACGACAAGCTATATGGCAGTACAACCGCCTAAATATAAACGGGAGATATTAAACCAGCTCATTAATTTCTTTTGGACTATCCTTTGCTTTGCGCCTGTTCTCTGGTTCTGGATAAAGGAAGGCATCAACCTGTATTTTTATTTGTTCATAACGGCCGCTTTAATTATAGCAATACTGCCGGAGAAGATATTGAACCTGCTTACGCTAAGTCCAAACAGGAATTTCTATGAGCGGCTTGGCGTAAAGCAGATCCGGAAATTTGTTCAAAATGGCGACACCGTTAGGGCTATGACCAATGAACAAAAACAGGCTATCATAAGCGGAGTTGCCCAAGCACAGCAGTACTTAAAAACCATAGCCATGTACGAACGGTATCATTGGGCTTGCCTTGTTTTTTTTCTGCTGACGGCTATCCGTTGTTTTTTAGAAGGTCAACTGAAGCTTGGGTTGCTGATAACAGCAGCGAACGTACTATATAACCTGGGCGCA
>CAYYZJ010000278.1:0-4477 GCA_964475615.1 uncultured Flavitalea sp.
CACCTGGTTAAAAATTCCTGCTTATGGGAACTAATATGTGCGAACAGTACCTGGCTGAACAGGATCAGCCAGGTTAATAACTGTAATGGATAAACGAATTTTGAAGTCATCAGCAAAGCGATTTCGATTGTTTAATAATAGATAGTCAGCGTTTCAGCAGGAAGCCTGCGCTGTTGTTTAATGTGTTTTCAGATACTTTAATGGTGAGGATGCCGTTTGTCCATTCCCAGTCATCGAACGCAGTTTCCCCCTGCATGCCGAGCCGGGTGATGCTGCCGGGTTTGGAAGGGCAGGGCAGGGAAATCCGCCCGGGGTCAAAAGGGATCAGGGCCAGCGCCTGCGAAGCAGAAATGTCCCGATCATCCTGTGCGATCAATGCCCATCGGCCGCTCCATTTCATCTGGCTGATCCTTTCATCTCTAATCTTATCCTTATCTTCTTCGCGAAGGGCCAGCGCAGTAAGCACGGTATCCCGCCCGATCTTTTCCATCCTGCCCCAGCAATTGAGCCTGGGCGGCCGGTTGAAATCGCCGAGACTGCTGTTGATCCAGTACGGCATCCAGGAAAGGGTTTTGCGATACCACTTATTGATGGCCAGCCGGCGGTTCAGGTACCTGTCTGCAATGGGCTGTTCGTCTTTGCCGTAAACAGGCAGCATAGCTCCCGGCGAACCGATGATGCATGTATTCAGGATCACTTCATCATCCTGCTCCCACTCATATCCTGAAGAGCCGCTGATGGCAATGTTTTTATCGCTGAGCAGGCTGGCCCAGATGCTCCATTCCTGGTGGCCGCGCGGCACTTCATACCAGAGATCGCCCTGGTCGTCGAGCGAAACCATGTCCATATCTTCAATGTAAAGCGGGCTGATGCCGTAATACATGATCACCACATTGGGGTTCACACTCCTGGCTGCGCGGGCAATCAGCTTCAGCAGTTCTGCTGAAAAACGCTCTCCGCGGTAGGCCGGGTTCCTGGGCACACCCATCGACGGGGAAGGCATGCCATATCCGAAATCGAGCTTGAGCAGGGCCGGACTAACGGTCTTCATTATCCGAATAGTTCTTTCGGTAATAAAAGTCCTTGCTTTTTCGGAACTGATATCGAGGCAGTAATAGGATTCAGCAAAAGGATCGAAATTCCAGTTGGCCTTGCAGGGCTTGCCCCTGCGGTTCAGGATAAGATCTTTTTCGCTGAGACCCTGTGAAAAAGGATCGGATATCCAACCCATGGCTTCCCAGAGGCCCGGACTTAATTTCTTGTCTCTTATATCGGTAATATCATCCATGAAATGCGGAAACCTGGCGAGGCTTGGCCTGCCTGCGCCTTGCGACTGTTCCCAGGGATCATCGAGCACCATAAGCTCTGCGCCTATTTTTTGGGCAAAGCCGGTAATGGGCCGGATGATGTATTTTTTCTGTCTCCATATTCCCCAGGTATTCCAGATGGCTTTCTGCGCAAAAGGATTGACCGTTGATCTGGCCGGAAAAAAATCATAATATTTTTTAAATGCCATCCAGGGATTTTCGCCGAGCGTGATGCATAAAGGATCTTTCCAGATTCTTTTTTTACCGGGAATGGCGCCCCAGATATCTTCGCGGTATACGTATTCGAAACAGCCTCTTGTGGCTGTGATGCGCAATGAAAGCGCTGCATCGGGAATGCTGCCGCTGCCGATAGCCACATATCCGTCATTACTGCCCATTGCGGCAAAATAAAGCGGGCGCGGATAAGCGGCACCGTAAGGAGAGCCCATGGAAGGGCCGAAGCTCCCGAGCGCAATATTGGCCTGACCGAAATCCCACATGCGGAAAAAGCTTTGCGGTGTTCCGCCCTTGGCCGCAGGCACGCAAAAACCAAAGGATTGCCAGTCGCCCATGAACGGCTTTTCCCAGACCGGCGACACGCCTGCACTGTCGGTTGCCACTGCTGAAGTTCCGAAATACATTTCACTGATAGCAGGCGCCTGATTATACCATTCAATGCCCAATTCGGAAAAACGGACGCCCTGTTCCTGTTCCGACA
Organism: uncultured Flavitalea sp.; assembly: GCA_964475615.1. GTDB lineage: Bacteria > Bacteroidota > Bacteroidia > Chitinophagales > Chitinophagaceae > Puia. The sequence continues at coordinate 2,026 of CAYYZJ010000278.1, forward strand.
CCATGAGCCAGCCTTTTCCATAGGGAGCCAGGCTGAGCTCGAGGCGGTGGGTTTTGTCCTGGATCAAACTGTCATGTATAACCGAAGCTTTGATATAGCACAGGTTCTTATTGACGCTTAGCCAGAAGGCGGGGAGCAGGCTGCCTTGCCAGACCGTGGCTTTGGTTGATGCCACACTCGCCTTTGCCTTATCATGGTAGATGTCCCACTCAAAAACAAGATTGCCGTTCTGATAGACAAAGGGAGATGGTTCAGCTGTTGTTCGGGCAGTTATGACAATTCCAAACAACAGCAACGCCAACAGATAGCGGTGGCAAACAATCATAGGTAAAATATTGTTAGTTAGCGGATCGGAGAATTTCCCTGGTTTTTCCGGCTATAGTTAAACGTCAGACTGACATTTAATTATGCAGGCAAATCTACCTTATCTTTTATTGCGCCCTTCATCAGATTGCCGGAAACCGGTATTATATTTTCCTTTTTCGCAAAACCGTCTGCATTAATTTAAGGTATAGCGTGCATTGAACTATACTGCTCTGTACTGCATATTGCGATGCTTTTGATGATAAGTATCAAGTTGCATTTTTCCGGTATTTTATTTTCGCAGTTTTATTTATTTTTATAATTATTCGGATAAAATAACAACGATTGCACATGAAGCCGGTTTTAGAACACCTGCCGCTCGACGATAAGGAATCTTTTTTCATCAGGGCATTCGATCTCCCTTATTTCGGCACGCCCTGGCATTATCATCCCGAATACGAGCTGGTATTGGTGGCCGAAAGCGAAGGGAAAAGATTCGTGGGCAATTCGATCACCGATTTTAAAAAGAACGATCTTTCTTTTTTCGGCCCCAATCTCCCCCATCTTTACCGCAATCCTCCAGAATATTACGCCAGGGATTCCAGGCTGAAAGCCCGCTCCATCGTCATCCATTTCCTGGAAACGGCTTTGGGCAGGGATTTTTTTTCACTTCCGCAGACCGCGAAGATCAACCAGTTGTTTGAACACTCCAGGCAGGGGATCGATATATTGGGCGAAACCAGGAAAAAGGTGATTGCCAAGATGCGCGCCATGCTGCAGACAGCAGGCTTTCAACGGCTGATCCATTTGCTGGAGATACTGAACATACTGGCCGAATCAACGGAATATAAACTGATCTCGGGCCCGGGCATCGTGGGACATAATGCCGCTGATTCCGAAAGGCTCGATAAAGTGTTCCAGTACATCCTCCAAAATTTTCACCGCCCCATCAGGCTAGAAGAAGTGGCCGGTCTGGTTTATATGACCCGCACTTCTTTCTGCCGGTTTTTTCTGGAAAGAACCAAGCGCACCTTTTCCGATTATCTTACCGAAGTACGCCTGAACCATGCCGCAAGATTGCTGATCGAAGAAAATATGAGCATATCGCGGATAGCGTATGACAGCGGATATAACAATCTTTCCAATTTCAACCGCCAGTTCAGGGAAAAATACAAGATCAATCCCAAAAAATACAAGAGCTTTTATCTGAAGGATAACCATCTGGTTTAACCTGACCGGATAAAATAATCGTGTTTTTGACAATTATTTATATAATTTAGGATCAAAAATTCTCCATGCGGTTTTCTGAACTATTGCTAACGATCGGCCTTGCTGTATGCAACTCCATTGCTCTCAGTCAAACTCCGGTTACCGTAACCATCGACAACAGTACAGATACTACTACCATCAGTCCAACCATCTACGGCCATTTTGCCGAGCATCTCGGCCATTGCATCTATGGCGGGTTTTATGTGGGCGATACGAATAAATATATTCCCAACACCGAAGGCGTGCGCAATGACGTGATCGCTGCGCTTAAAAAAATGAAGATACCGGTGCTGCGCTGGCCCGGCGGATGTTTTGCCGATACCTATCACTGGAAAGACGGCATCGGCCCCAAGCCCCAGCGCCCTTCCATGGTGAACAAATGGTGGGGAGGCGTTACGGAGGACAATAGTTTCGGCACGCACGATTTCCTGAATATGTGCGAGCGATTGGGGGCAGAACCGTATATCTCCGGCAATGTAGGAAGCGGCACCGTCGATGAACTCGCGCAATGGGTGCAATACGTGAACTTCGACGGCAAGAGCCCGATGTCCGACCTGCGCGAAAAGAACGGAAGGGCCAAACCCTGGAATGTAAGATACTGGGGCGTGGGCAACGAAGCCTGGGGCTGCGGCGGCAATATGACGGCAGAGCATTATGCCGATGTATATCGCCAGTACGCTACGTTCATGAGCGACTGGAACAACAGCAAGCATATCTTCCGCGTGGCATCGGGAGCCAACAGTTCCGACTATCACTGGACGGAAGTGCTGATGCGCAATATTCCACATCACCTGCTCGAAGGCGTGGCGCTGCATCATTATTCGATAATTAAATGGGAAGACAAAGGCCCGGCCACCCATTTTACCGAGAAGCAATATTT
>CAYYZJ010000279.1:0-6762 GCA_964475615.1 uncultured Flavitalea sp.
ACTTCCGATTTGCCTACGACAGCCACATTGTTCTCTGCATGGCAGGCCACCACGCAGGCGCCGCATCCGATGCAGGAATTGAGGTCGACCGACATGCCCCAGTGGATGCCCGGCTTTTCGTAGTAGGGATAGAGCGTTCCCTGCTTTTCAAAATTTTTCAGTCCGCCGAAAGGCTTGAGCTCTTCATCTCTTTCCTTGAGTATCTCTTCCGGCTCGCGGCGGAAATCTTCCAGCGTCAGCTCCTTCACCACTTCTGTTCTGCCTTCATACCGGTTATGCGTTTGCGTTTGTGCGATCTTATAGGTATCGTCTGTTTTTTCAAAGCTGATATCGGGAGCCGTCCATTCAACCGTGTTTCCGTTGAATGTAGCCAGTGCGAATACATTTTTTCCTGCGCCTACTGTGGCTCTTCCGATATATTGCCCGGTATTTTCCGGTTTGGCGCTTTGACGGCCGTAGCCTACGGCAACAGCGATCACTTCATTGGGTGTTCCCGGAACCGCGATCACCGGAAGCGTAAGCTCTTTGTTGCCCGATTTGATCTTGATAACCTGCTTGTCGGGATGCACTTCATATTTATCCGATTCACGGCGGTTGGTAAGATCGATATTGTAATTGTCTTTGATAAATTTGGGAGAAACGACAGCGTAGTTATCCCAGTTGGCCCGCGTGATGGGATCCGGCAACTCCAGCAGCCAGGGATTATTGGCCTGCTGGCCCACGCCCATGGCCACATTCTGATAGATGACCAGCTCCATGCTGCCGCCTTTTTTCATGGAGCCGATGGCCGCCGCCGCTTCAGCTACTTTGGCATTGCTGAAGCTCGCACCGCTTGCAGCAGGAGCAGGCTGTTCAACCACTCCATCCTGCAATGCTTTTTCATAAGCATCGGGGCCGCCCAGCTTGCCAGTCCAGTATTGTTTGAAATAGGTTTCGTAATTATCGGTCTTGCCGCTCCATTTCATCAGCGAATCCTCGAATGGCCTGGTCTTGAATAACGGAGCGATCGTGGGTTGAATAAAACTGAACAGACCGGTCTTGGGTTCTGCATCGCCCCAGCTTTCCAGGTAATGCGGAGCAGGGATAACATATTTGCAGAGCTCGGTGGTTTCATCCAGCCTGTCGTTGAAAGAAATGCTGGTCTTCAGTTTTTTCAGTGCAGCCTTGAATTTTTCCGCATCATAAAAATCATAGGCCGGATTGACGCCGTATATCAGCAGCGCGCCTACCTTGCCTGCATCGATATCCGATATCAGCGCCGACAGATCGCTTTCAACGCCCTGGCGGGTTTGGTGGAGACTGCTCCAGTTGATGGTGCTGCCGTTTGCCCCGATGGCTTCATTGATGGCATTGACGATGATCTGTATCTGCGGATTGTTGCTGCCGCAAACCACCAGCGCTTTTCCTTTATTGGCTGTAAGGTCTTTTGCTGCTTTGCTGATGCCGGCTTTCAGTTTCGGATTCAGGGAAGGCGCTGTCACCGATCCGCCCAGTTCTGCCAGCAGGGCCAATGCAACGGCCCCTGTTTCCGAAGGGCGATGCGTATACCGCTCATCGGCATTGCCGCCGGTAAGCGACATCATGCTCTCGAACTGGTAATGCTTGCTTATTTCGGGATGCTCTTCATTAATCTTTCTTCCGAGTGAATACTGGCGTGCAAATTCAATGGGAGAAAGCCAGGTTCCGAGAAAATCGGCGCCCAGGCTCACGATCACTTTGGCATTATCGAACTGATAAGAAGGGATTGCTTTTTTTCCGTAAGTGGCATCATTGGCCAGCAGCAGTCCGCTGTAAGAATCGGCGTCATATTGAACATGGCGGCTGCCGGGATATTTTGCGAGGAAGTCGGCAATGACCTGTTTGGTGGTGGGTGAATTGATCGTGGCAGTGAGCAATACAACCGGCGCTCCGCCCAATGCGGCAAGCGCATCGCCAACCAGCTTGTCGAATGCTTCGAAGGTGCTCACTTCCTGCGGTGTGTCGTTGATGAACTGAACAGGATAACGCAGGCGGGCCGTATCATAGAGGTCGAGCACAGAAGCCTGCACGCGGGCCGAGGTTCCTCCTTTGGTGATGGACGATAAGGTGTTTCCTTCTATTTTGATCGGCCGTCCGTCTCTCACTTTAACCACAACCGGCACTGCATCGCCGCCAACGGAATAAGTAGAAGCGTAATAGCTGGCCACTCCGGGTATCAGCTCTGCCGGCTTGTTTACGTAAGGAACCACTTTGCGAACCGGTGTTTCACAACTGGCAGCCAGTGCTGCTGCAGCCGTGCTGAAACCAAGATATTTGAGAAAATCCCTGCGCGGGGCTTTGGCATCCAGTAAACCTTTTCCGTCAAGACCTTCCAGCGTCAATGAATCGCGGAATTCATCGCCGGACGATTGCCCTTGCGCTTCCGTTTCATTGAGTTCCCCGAAACTTTGCCAGTGCTTTTTGTCGCTCATTTATTTTTAATTTGAAAATCTGAAAATCTGAAAATTTGAAAATGGAGAAAGCAACCAAACTCTCAGCGTCATTTTCAAATTTTTAAATTTTCAAATTAATTAATTGTTTTAGTAATGGCATTTCTGGCATTCTGTGCCGCCAATGTTTTCAACCGTTACACTGTCTATTTTGCCCGATTCCAGATCCTTGTGGAACTTTTCATAGATGCTGTAAAATTTGTTGCCGCTGGTTGAATCCGGGAAATCGACCTTGGTGGTACGATGACAGTTGATGCACCAGCCCATGCTCAGCGGAGCAAACTGTTTTACTTCATTCATTTCCTGGATGGGCCCGTGACAGGTCTGGCACTGCACTTTTCCTGCACGCACATGCTGCGAGTGATTGAAGTAAACATGATCGGGCAGGCTATGGATCCTGATCCACTCTACCGGTTTTCCCGGCTGGGTATACTTGCCCGATTTGGGATCGTAGCCGGTATAGCTGTAGAGCTTTTGTATCTCTGCGGTTCCATCCACTTCCTTGCCGTCCTCGCGATATAATTTCTCTCCTTTATAATCATTGATGGCTGCATGGCAGTTCATACATACGTTGAGCGAAGGAACTGCTGCATGCCTGCTTTCCCAGGCATTGCCATGGCAATACAGGCAACTGATCTGGTTGGTGCCTGCATGCACTTTATGCGAATAGAAAATAGGTTGTTCCGGTTGATAGTTCTGTGTTCTCCCCAGCCCGATAGCGCCCTGCACCACATAATATCCGCCGACAACAAAAAGCACCAGCGTAATCAGGGTGATATAAACTTTATTGCGATAAAAGGGAACGGGCTCAACGGCAGGAATACCTTCTTTGTCATCCGACAATTTTTTCAGGTTGGCATTCACCTGCAGCAGCACGAACATGATCACGGCCAGGATCAGCGTGAGTATGCCATATAATAATGTATTATCGCCTTCTGTTGCTTTTGCACCGGTGGCCTGCGCCGTTTCTGCCGAAGGCGCTTTATATGATTCTACATAATTCAGGATGGCGTCGATCTCCCCGTCGGTAAGGCTGGGGAAAACGTTCATGGGTGTTTTATTATACTGATTGAAGAGATCAGTGAAATATTTATTGCCCGATGAAAGCACAGCCTGGTTATTCTTGATCCAGGAATGAAGCAGTTTTTTGTCGGGAACACGTTTGGTTACTCCCTGCAGTGCAGGGCCTGTTACGACCTTTGTGGGATGATGACAGGAAGCGCAGTTTGCCTGAAACAATGCTCTTCCATCCTGAGCCAACAATCCATTACCACTTAAAATCAGAGCCGAGAGAAGGATACTGAAGTATATTTTTTTTGCAATTGGTCTTTGGTGCATAATCGACGAGCTGTTGTTGTGGAAAAATCCATCGGTCGGGTGCAAAAATAAGTCAGGATTTCAACAAAATATCAACAGGACAGAATTTTTTTTTCTCGCATCTGGCTTGCATTTCAGCCGATTACATCATTCATGTATCAATCTGTCATTATGCAATGTCATATTTTTGTCAGCGCAATCAATTGATGAAATGCGCTCATGATAATAATGAGCATTACTCAATTTTTTAATTGAACATTGAGTGTTGAATGTTGAGTGTTGAATATTTTTAAGCAGGAACACCTAATTAAACGGGAACACTCAATATTCAACACTCAACACTCAATATTCAGGTAATAACCATGCAACAACAGCCTTCTCTTATCCGCATTGCCATTTTCGCTTCCGGCAAAGGCAGCAATGCCCGGCAGATCATTCATTATTTTTCCGATCCGGGCAGCCACATTAAAGTTGCGTTGATCGTTTGCAATAAGCCCGGCGCGGGTGTGCTGGATATTGCAGCAAAGGAAAATATTCCCGCTCTACTCATCGAAAAAGAAAAATTTTTCAGGGGCAATGGCTATGCAGATGAGCTGAAGGAAAAAAAAATCGACTTCATTATCCTGGCAGGATTTTTATGGAAGATTCCTCCGGCGCTGCTCCGGGCTTATGCCGGCAGGATCATCAATATCCATCCGGCCCTCCTGCCCAAGTACGGCGGAAAAGGCATGTATGGAAACCGGGTGCATGAAGCCGTGATCGCTGCCGGCGAAAAAGAAAGCGGCATCAGCATTCATGATGTGGATGAGATCTATGATCATGGCCGCATCATTTTCCAGGCGCGCTGCGCCATCGGCGAAAATGAAACGCCCGAATCGCTGGCTGAAAAAATCCACCGGCTCGAGCACGCTCATTATCCGAAAGTGATCGGCGAATGGATAATGCAAAATATAGTTAAAAGATAATTATATCCCGTATAATTGCCATTTTGGTGCTAATATCACAGCTTAAATCATCGCGTTTGCGTCGTTTTCTACTCCTTGTTCCGCTGTTTACGGTTCTGGCATTCCTGTTCCTGCCGCAACAGCAGGCTTCGGCGCAGGTCACCATCAGGGGCACTGTATATAATATGTACAAGACAAAGCCGCTGGAATCGGTGAGCGTGATGAGTACTTCCGGAAAAGGCACTACCACGGATTCCAATGGCAACTATATATTAGTAGTGAGCCCCGACGATTCCATCAGCTTTTCCTATCTGGGAAGATCGACCGTGAAATATCCGGTGAGCGCCATCAATCCGCTGACCGGTTTCGATATCGCCCTGCATGTAAACCCCACCGAGCTCAAGGAAGTGCAGGTGGAGCCCCGCAACTATCACATGGATTCGCTGCGCAACCGGGAGGAATATGCCAAGATCTTCAATTTCAAAAAACCGGGCATTGCTATAACCAGCCCAGGCTCCGGCGGCACAGGCGTGGGCTTTGACCTTGACCAGCTGATCAATGTATTCCGCTTCAACCGAACGCGGCGGATGCTTGCTTTCCAGCACAGGCTGGTGGATGAGGAAGAAGAGAAATTCATTGACCATCGCTTTAACCGGTCGATCATTAAAAAGCTTACCCGTATCAGCGATAACGAGATCGATTCCTTCATGGTCAAATACCGCCCATCGTATGAATTTGCCAAAAGGGCGAACGATTACGATTTTTATGATTATATCAAGCTCGCTTACCAGGAATTTAAGGGAGGCGGAAAGAAAAAGAAGCTGTCGGAGATGAGAAAAGAACATTAACTTCCGTTCTGATTTAATCATCAAACCATTTCTGCCATGAAGAAACTATTGATCATTTGCCTGTTCAATTTCATTACGATTGCCCTTTTCGCCCAAACCATCTATCCTGTATTAACAGAAACCGGCGCTGCTGCGGCAGGCTTTTTGCCCGAACGATTGCAAAGAATCGATAAGGTAGTACAGCAGTATGTAGACAGCCAATGGGTGGCCGGCGCTTCGATGATCATTGTGCATAATGGAAAGATCGGTTATTATAAAGCGGTAGGCTATGACGATATCGATAAGAAAACGCCTTTGAAAAGAGACGCTATCTTCCGCATCGCCTCTCAAACCAAAGCCATCACCAGCACAGCGGTGATGATCCTGTATGAAGAAGGAAAGCTCCTGCTCGATGATCCCATCTCCAAATATATTCCCGAGTTCAAAAACCCTAAGGTGCTCGACAAGTTCAATGAAGCCGATTCTTCCTATACCACGGTGCCGGCCAAACGCGAGATCACCATCCGCGACCTGCTCACCCATACTTCCGGGATCGACTATGCCATAATCGGCAGCAACAAGGCCATGACGGCCATTTATGCCAAGGCAGGCATTCCGTCGGGGCTGGGAACGGAGAACAAGGTGCTGGGAACCGAGATCAAAAAGCTTGCAGCGCTGCCCCTGTCGTTCCAGCCCGGCGAGCGCTGGAACTATGGTCTCAATACCGATGTACTGGGTTATCTGGTAGAAGTGGTTTCCGGCATGTCGCTCGATGAATTTTTCAAAAAAAGGATCTTCGAGCCGCTGGGCATGAAGGATACTTATTTCTATCTCCCTGCAGAAAAACACAATCGCCTGACCACGCTCTATACTGAAGATTCATTACATCACCTCAAAAAAGCCGGCCCCAGGGAGCGTGGAATACGCACCGATTATCCCAATATGAACGGTACGTATTATTCCGGCGGCGCCGGCCTGTCTTCTACCGTTTATGACTATGCGATTTTTTTGCAGACCATGCTGAATGGCGGCGTATATAACGGCAAAAGGATACTGGGCCGTAACACCGTTCGCATGATGACCATGAACCAGATCGGCGATATTCCTTTCGGCAATAACAAATTCGGCCTGGGCTTCGGCATCACTACCGAAAGGGGCAGCGCCAGCTCACCGGAGAACGAAGGCTCTTTTGAGTGGGGCGGTTAT
>CAYYZJ010000280.1:0-6147 GCA_964475615.1 uncultured Flavitalea sp.
AAGATATTCCTGTGATCCGCATTAACCAGCTCGGCTATACGCCCAATGGTATTAAAGCAGCAGTCTATTGCAGCAGGGGATCGGATACGATCGATCATTTCGATCTGATCGATGCATCGACCGGGAAAATATCGTTTACACAAAAAGCAGGTAAGTCATTCGGAGCCTATGGCCCTTTTCTGCAAACCTGGCGGCTCGATTTTTCGGCATTTGCAAAACCGGGAAAATATTATATTCAGGCGGGGAATATCCGTTCTCCCGAATTTGCGGTCAGTGATACCGTGTATAAAGGGGCTGCCGATTTTTGTCTCCGTTATATGCGGCAGCAGCGCAGCGGATTCAATCCGTTTTTGAAAGACAGTTGCCATACGCATGACGGCTTTACCGTATATGCGCCGGTTCCCGACGGCACGCATATCGATGTGGTCGGCGGCTGGCACGATGCTACCGATTACCTGCAATATTCAACCACAACGGCCAATGCCACTTACCACCTGCTGGCCGCCTACCGCGATTTTCCATCAGTGTTCGGCGATAAGAAGCAGGCCAATGGCCTGGATGGAAGCAACGGCCGCGCCGATGTGCTCGACGAAGCCAGATGGGGGCTCGACTGGTTACTGAAGATGCACCCCAAAGACGACTGGCTCTTCAACCAGCTTGCCGACGACCGCGACCATAAAGGCTTCCGCATTCCGAAAGAGGATACCAATTTTTACGGCCGGGGACTGGAACGTCCGGTTTATTTCTGTACCGGCCAGCCCCAGGGCCTGCTGAAATACAAGAACCGCGCCACCGGCGTGGCATCCACCGCAGGAAAATTTGCCAGTGCATTTGCGCTGGGAGCCGAATTGTTTAGGGCTACCGATGATGCCTATGCGAAAAAATTATTGCATGGCTCGGCAACTGCATTATCGCTCGGCTTCAGCAAACCCGGCGCCTGCCAGACTGCTCCAGGCACCGCTCCTTATTTTTATGAAGAAGATAACTGGAAAGACGATATGGAACTGGGATGCATCATGTATGCCGATGCATCGTCCGTTTTTGGAAATGCCGATTCGATCAAACGGAATATCGCCCTGGCCATGCAATATGCCAGGGAAGAACCGGTCACACCCTGGCTGGGAAAAGATACGGCCCGGCATTATCAATGGTATCCTTTCATCAACGTAGGTCATTACGAACTGGCAAAAAGAATGCAGGGAAAGCAAAGGGACAGCCTGATCCGCTATTATAAAACAGGGATTGAACTGGTATGGAATAAAGCAAGGAACAATGCATTTTACCGCGGCATTCCTTTCATCTGGTGCAGCAATAACCTCACCGTTGCTTTTGCCATACAATGTTATTGGTACAGGATGCTCAGCGGCGACAAAACATATCTGCCTTTGGAGCAGGCCTGCTTCGACTGGATCTTCGGATGCAATCCCTGGGGCACGAGTATGGTTTATGGGCTTCCTTCCTGGGGCGACACGCCCGCTGATCCGCATTCTTCGCTTTCATATCTGAAACATTATCCCCTCGATGGCGGCCTTGTTGACGGGCCGGTGTATGGAAGCATTTACAGCCATCTGCTCGGCATTCACCTGGAGCACGGGGATGAGTATGCGCCGTTCCAGAGCAGCCTCGCCGTTTACCACGATGATTCAGGTGATTTCAGCACCAACGAGCCTACTATGGACGGCACCGCAGTGATGATCTACCTGCTGGCGGCGAAAGAAGCGGAAGCCGGTCATAATCCGCATTTCAGTTTTTCCCACGGTGCGATGATCAGAGGCGATTCAACGAAAAAAGAGATCGCGCTGGTATTTACTGCTCATGAATTCGGGGACGGGCTGCCGCATATTCTGCGCAGCCTGCAAAGGCAAAACGTAAAAGCTTCTTTCTTCTTTACAGGAGCATTTTATGCCAATCCTGCATTCAGATCTTATATTAAGCAGCTCGGCAGCCAGGGGCATTATCTCGGCCCTCACTCCAATGCACACCTGCTGTATTGCGACTGGACAAAAAGAGACAGCCTGCTGGTAACCCGCGATCAGTTTGAGCAGGATATGCACGAAAACCTGCACCGCATGCGCCTTCTCGGCCTCGACACTTCATCCGTTCATTGGTTTATTCCGCCTTATGAATGGTGGAATGACAGCATCGCCCGATGGTCGAAGGATATGGGATTGCAGCTCGTGAATTTTACCCCGGGCATCCCGAGCAATGCCGATTATACCTATCCGGAAATGGGCGCTTCCTATAAAAGCAGCGAATACATTTATCAGTCCATTGTGCACTTTAATGAAACGATGCCTGGAAAACTGAACGGCGCGGTGCTGCTCATACATGCAGGAACCGATCCGCGGCGGAAGGATAAGTTTTATAAGAGGCTGGATCAGTTGATTGGATACTTGAAGAAAGAAGGGTATCGCTTTTGTAAAATCAATGAGCTGATACAATAACAGGGCAGACTATTTTTTCTCACTTTCCACTTTCCTCAACACCTTCTCCAAACTAATCCCTTTCCCCAGCACGGGCTTGAAAATATCCCCTTTGCTTTTTAACCTGTCCTGGGTATTGTAAATAGTAAAGTCGGATGGCTTTACTCCTTTTTTCAGTTCTTTCCAGTCGAGCGGAGTGGATACTGTGGCTCCGGGCCTGGGACGAAGCGAGTATGGAGCGGCAATGGTCTGCACGGCGCTGTTCTGCAGAAAATCGAGATAGATCTTTTTCTTTCTTTTCGCCGGACTTCTTTCCAGGCTTGTGAAAGAAGGGATCCTGTCGTGAACCATGCCAACCACCAGCTCGGCCAGCATGCGCGACTGATCGTACGAATATTGGGCGCCCAGAGGAATATAGATATGCATGCCCGTTGCTCCCGAGGTTTTGCAATAGCCAGGCACATCGATCGAATCCAAAACTTCTTTAACAGCCAGCGCGGCTTCCATGACCTGGTCGAAAGGATTGCCGTCGGGATCAAGGTCGATCACACACCAGTCGGGATTATCGGGCGACTGCACCCGGCTATGCCAGGGGTTCATCTCGATACAGCCCAGATTGGCGATATACAATAAAGTGGCTTCATCGCTGCACACCAGAAATTGTTTGGTTTCATTGTCCGATTCGCTGATATAAGCATAGGTCTCGATCCAGTCGGCCACTTTGCCTTCCACATTCTTTTGAAAAAAATTAGGGCCGTCGATGCCGTCGGGATGGCGGTTCAGCGACTGCGGCCTGTCTTTCATATACGGCAGTATATAGGGCATGACGGCATAATAATAATTCAGCATATCCCTTTTCGTGATCCTTTCCTTTGGCCAGTATATCTTATTTAGATTGGTCAATTTCAGCTCGTGCTGCTGGATGGTCAGCACTTCTTCCTTGCTTTTTTCAGGCAGGAGAAGCTTGCCCGAAGGGTTTGGTTTCCGCGCGGCTTTTTTTACTGCTTTTTTCGCTTTCGGAGCGGCTGCTTTTTTGGATTTAGGCATGGTTGTTTCTTTTTTGGGAGCGTGCACCACCTGTTCATTTTTTTCTTCCTGTGCTGTTTTATCTTCCCTCAATCCCTGATAAATAGGATGGCGCAGAATATCTTCATCCGTCCATTCGGAAAACTTTACTTCGCAAACCAGTTCGGGCCTCAGCCAGGTTACCGGCATATTGGTCTTGGGCTTTACCTGGAAAGGACATTCATCGGTGATCAAAGGTTTAAATTTTTTGGCCATCTCCTTCAACGATTTGTCATCAAACCCCGAACCGCTGTGTCCGATATATTTTAGTTCGTTCCCGAAATATTTGCCCAGTATGATGGCGCCGAAAAATTTGCGGCTGCGGCGCGGCTTGGTAAATCCGCAGATGATGGCTTCCAGCCTGCGGCTGTTCTTTATCTTCAGCCAGTTGCGGCTTCTGAAATTGATCACGTATTCACTGTTCATTTTCTTGGCCATGATGCCTTCCAGTCCCTGTTTCAGGGCCGCTTTGAAAAATGACTTTCCTTCGCCTTCAACATGATCGCTGTAGCGGATCACGGGATTGTCGGCGGGAACGATCGACAGGAGGATCTTTTTTCTATCCGTCAACGGAAGATCGGTAATATTGCGGCCATCATACCAGATGATATCGAATACATAATAAACCAGTTCTGCCGCTTCCCCGTTTTTTGCATAGCTCTGCAGTTGCTGAAAATCGGCATGCCCTTTTTCATTGAGGGCAACGATCTCTCCGTCTATCACCGCATTCACCGGCCATTGCTTCAATTCCTCTACTATCGACCTGAATTTTTCATTGAAGGAAATATTGTTCCTCGATTTGAGCTCCACTATTCCCCTGAAGAGATAGGCAATGGCCCGGTATCCATCCCATTTTATTTCATAGAGCCAGCCCGGATCATCGAACATCTCATCCACCAGCGTAGCCAGCATGGGCCTGATATCGGCAGGAGGCGGCGTTTTTCTTCCTTTGTCGAGCAGCTCTTCTATTTCATCATTAATTTTTACCGAAGACTTTTTTTTTACTGCGGAAACTGCCTTCTTCTTTGCGCCGGGTTTTACTTTCCGGTTACTTTCAAAAAAATTATGGCTGGTTGCTGCAATCTGTTCGATGGTCTTATGCGATTGAACCGATTTGTCTTTGGCGCTGATATCTTCTTTGGACGCGTATTTATCATTCAGCTTCATGAGCAGCCAGGCATTCTCTCCACGGCCGGATGCTTTTACCAGTATAAATTCGCCTTTTAGTTTTTTTCCATGCAGAATGAATTTCAGCCTGCCGCTGTGCAATTGATGCAGTAAATTTTTTTCCTGCGCATTTTTGCCTGAAGTATCGCCCTCTGCCGGCTCGTAGGTTCCTTCATCCCAGATCATGACCGTACCTGCACCATAATTGCCTTCGGGAATAATGCCTTCAAAACTGCGGTAATCATAGGGATGATCTTCCACCATCATGGCCAGCCTTTTTACGCTGCTGTCCATCGACGGCCCTTTGGGTATGGCCCAACTCTTTAATACTCCTTCCATTTCAAGCCTGAAGTCGTAATGCAGATGAGAGGCGGCATGTTTCTGAACCACAAAACGCAGCGCAGCCCCCGTAGTTGCTTTTTTGCCCGATGGTTCAGGCGTTTGCTTGAAAGAACGTTTCTTTTTATACAATGCCAGGCTCATACTTAAATTTGAAGTTGTAATTAAAAATACGTGCCAGTTTGCAAAGAAGAAACGGAGCAAGCGGATGTTGAATTATTTCCTCATAAAGATCCCCTGATCAGCAGCCTGAAAGGATTTTTAATTTTTTCCTTTTTATTTTCAAGAATGAGTTTGGCAGCCGTTTCTCCCATCTTCCCATGATCGGTGGAGATGACCGTTATGCCATCGAGCAGGATCTCTTTCAACGGGGTTTCATTGTACGATATGATGCCGATATCCTTTCCAACCTTCCATTTTCTGCTGCGGCAGATCTTGATCAGGTTCACCAGGTCTGTTTCTTCGATCACGATATAGGCTTTTCTCGGCCCGATGTCTGCATGAATATCGATTTCGCTGATCACCTGTGCGGGAAAATCATACAGCATGCAGAAATTCCTGAAGCCGGAAATGATTTCGGCAGGGTAGGGCGTTAGCCTGGGATAGACCAATACCAGGCTCTTGTATTTCCTGAGCAGCGAAAGCCCGCTTTCCAGGGCAGCAATGATATCGTTACGGAAATCCTGGTATACTGCAGCATAGCCTGTTTGTACATCTGCCAGATCTTTGTCGAGGACGAGCAGACGTTCTTTGGGAATGGTTCGGATAATCTTGATCGCCTTTTCAGCCTCTTCATAAAAATGCGGCATGATCACATAAAAATCATAATCGTGGAGATGAGTATTGATGAGATTTTCCAAAACCCGAACACTGGAATGATGGATCTTCAGATCGATGAGGGCATTGTCGCCCATGGTCTCCACAAAAGCATCGTAGATCTGTTTTTTATAATTGCTGATCTTGTTAAACAGCAGCAATATCCGGTAACGGATGCCGAGGTCGGTTCTGTTAACATAAAAACCTTTGCCTCTTACTGCCTGGATGATCCTTTTCTTTTCGAGCAGGTCGTATGCCTTCTGTACCGTGTCGCGCGACAAAAGGAATTCATTGCTGAGCTCATTGATGGAGAGGATGCGATCTCCCTTTTTCAATT
>CAYYZJ010000281.1:0-10433 GCA_964475615.1 uncultured Flavitalea sp.
CTAAAACCTTCTATCCGGTATTTTTTGCGAAATTGTGCGTTGTTTTTTTTTATTAAACAAATTTCAGCTCATGATTTCAACAAAAGAGATAGTGCTGAGGTTACTGGTGGCTGCTGCATTGGGCGCATTGGTGGGATTGGAAAGGGAAAGAAAAGACTGGACAGCAGGCCTGAGAACGCACATGATCGTATGCACCGGCTCCTGCCTGGTGATACTGGTATCTGCTTTCGGATTCCGGGATATCCTGGGTACCCCTAATGTGGTGCTGGATCCTTCGCGCGTAGCGGCGCAGGTGATCAGCGGCATAGGATTCCTGGGCGCCGGCACTATTCTTTTTCTCAGGCAGGAAGTGGTGCGCGGATTGACCACTGCCGCAGGGTTATGGACAGTGGCGGCCGTTGGCCTGGCTACCGGTAGCGGTATGTATGTTGCAGCCTGTGTAACTACGCTGATCGTATTGATCACGCTCGCTTTTCTGAACCCCGTCAAGCAAATGATATATGACCGGCATGAAAAGAATATCAAGCTCAGGGTAAGCGATCAGAAGCAATTGCTGAACCAAATACATGAAAGCATCGGCAAGGAAGAATCACTCCGGCAGATCGTCATCTATCACGACAAGGAAACGAAAGAAGATATTATCCAGATTTACTTTCACCGCAATCTCCCCGTTTCGCGCCTGCTCGATACGATCGAAAAATTAAAGCGGATGGATGGCGTGAATGAACTCAGCTATAAGGGAGCCGAACCTAGTTAAAAACATATTCCGGATAAATCAGTCCCGGTTCATGTTGTTTGATGCCCTTGCAGTGAAGCATGAGAAAGCTGATGATGGCTTCGGTACTGTAATCGGGCGAAAAGCTGATCTTTTTTTGTTCGCTGATCCAGCTTTGGAAAGCAGGGGCAAATGCACTGTCGAGCACGGGCAGGGAAACAACGCCCATTTCTTCCAGCGCCGCTGCATTGCAAAATTGTTCGTATTGTCCGTGTATGGGAATAACCATGAGCTTCTTGCCCAGATAAAGCGCTTCTGCAGGCGTTTCAAATCCTGCGCCGGTAATGATGCCCTGGCAATCGATGAGGCTTTTATTGAAGGCTTCTTTCGATACAGGAATGAACAGCATGTTTCCCTGCTTTACCGGCTGCTTCACTTCCTTCGAAAAAATCTGGAACTGAAAATCCCTGAGCGGAGCAAAATATTTTGCCAGCTCCTTATCCGAATAGGAAGAAAGATATACCGTGATATAGCCCTGGTTCTGCGGGGCTGCGTTCAGAATATCTTTTTTGATCACCGGGGGCAGAATGAAATCGTCGTAGGATTTAAAATGCAATCCGATATATTGCGAAGCCCTTGCATAGTTCTGCAAAATCCATTCGCCGATATGATCTTTTTTTACGGGGCGCGGCGTTTTGGCCGATTTAAAGCTTGCCTGGTGGCCGAAATTTACTGAAGGAACTTTTTTATATGAGCAGGCCAATGCCGTGATGCTTTCAAAATCATTCAGCACCAGATCGTATTTTTCAACGGGCAGGTCGCGCACTTCTTTCATGATCCGTAAGGGAGCAAATTTTCTTGTCATCTTGAGATAATCCAGTCCACCCCGGTCGGTATAAAAAAGACAGAGGCCCTCGCTGCGGTATTTTACCGGAGCGTCGAGCTGCAGGCTGTTGTTGACGCCGCTCAGGAAAATATCCACTTCTCCATAGGGCTTCAGGTAGGGCAATATTTCCATTGCCCTGCTGATATGGCCATTGCCCGTTGCCTGCACTGCATATAATATTTTCATATTCTCCTCATTTAGATGGCCAGCGAATTGATATAATAGCTGATATTATCCGTGATCACATTAACCGGCATTCTGATCTCTTTTTCGAGAACGGCCGGGAATTTCTTTTCATCGTATTCAAAGATCGTCCATTCGTTCTGGTGATATTCGAGCGCAGTGAGGTGTTCCACCCAATCGCCCGAATTCAGATAGATCACTTTTCCTTCACTTGTTTCCACCGTTCTTTTCTGCGGCTGGTGAATATGACCGCAAATTACATAATCATATTTTTTTTCGATGGCCAGCTCTGCTGCAATTTGTTCAAAGTCGTTGATCTTGCTCACGGCTTTGTTCACTCCGGCCATTACGCTTTTGGAAAGCGAGATCCTTTCGCGGCCAACGGCCCGCAGCAGGAAATTGATAAAGCGGTTGAACAGGATCAGTGCGCCATAGCCGCTGCTGCCCAGCCTGGCCAGTATCTTTGCCCAGCCTTTGGTGCTGTTGTCGAATACATCGCCATGGAAGATCCAGGTCATCTTATTGTCGATCTCGAGCACCAGCTTATCTGTGAGCGTGAAATTGCCGATCTGCACATCGGAATACTTGCGCATGATCTCATCGTGGTTGCCCGTGATATAGAATACGCGTGTTCCGGTGCTGATGAGCTGGATGATCTCTTTGATCACCATCATGTGAGAGGAAGGGAAATACCTTTTGCTGAATTGCCAGCCATCAATGATGTCGCCGTTGAGGATCAGAATGTTGGGGGCGATGCTTTTGAGATAGTTGACCAGCTCTTTGGCCCTGCATCCGTAAGTGCCCAGGTGAACATCAGAGATAACCGTTACATCAAGGGGACGTCTATCCATTTATAGTGGTTTTTCAAAGTTCGGAAGAATATATGAGTATATCAATAACTGGTTGTTAACTAATTGTGTTGTTTTTGTGAACAAATTATTAAAGTAGTGTTGAAAAAGGGGGATGAAGGGCTATGGATCATTCGCCGACGGTCATTGAGGAAGGTCATCTGTCAACTATTTCCTTACCTTGTGCATCAAACGTAATGATTGCATGAATGAAGAACTGATACTGCTGCTGGGAGACAAGATCAGGTCAAAGAGAACGGAGCAAAAAATAACCCTGGAGCAACTGGCTGAAAAAGCCGGTGTCAGCAAAGGGTTGATCTCGCAAATAGAAAACAACCGCACGGTTCCTTCGCTGCCGGTGCTCTTCAATATCATACACTCGCTGGGTGATGACCTCAAGACCTTTTTTGAGTCCGTGCACGATCATTATAATAACGGGAAAGTGCTGATCGTGCGGAGGGGGGAAGAAAAGGAATTCAAGAAAGAGCCGGTAAGAGGATTTTTATACAAGCGCATTCTCGCCAAGAGCATTACTTCCCAGACAACCGATGTGGTATTGCTGGAACTCAAAAAAGGCGCCGGCCGCAGACAGATGATCCAGACCGATGCCTTTGAATGCAAGCATATATTAAAAGGTAAAGTGGAATACCAGGTAGAAGAGGAAAAATTCATCCTCAATCCCGGCGATACCATATTCTTCGACGGAAGGCTCAGGCACCGGATCAAGAACATCGGGAACCACGAAGCGCTGCTGCTCATCATCTATTTATTTTAAGGTGTAAGGTATAAGGTAAAAGGTGTAAGGTGCAAGGCAAGAATTTACATCTGCCTTTTACTTTATACCTTTTACCTTCAACCTCATTTAATTAAACAAAAGTTTAGTATTTGTAAACATATTGTTTAGTAATATTAAATTAAAGTTCAGCTAACCTTAACTTCATATTGCCTCGCTAGTTTCGTTTTCGCATTCTTCGGCTATCTAATCTTAAAAAAACAACTGTTTATGAGCAAAAGATTTTCCCAATCCCTTGGGGTCTTGCTGGCAATCCTTTTGTTGCCACTTTTATCTCTCGCGCAAAAAGCCGTCAACGGGCGCGTGGTTTCCAACACCGATCAGACACCGATTCCCGGAGCCACGGTGGTCATCAAAGGCTCGAAGACAGGAACCTCAACCGGTGTGGACGGATTTTTTTTCATTAAAGCAAAAGAAGGCGACGTGCTGCTGATCAGCGGGGTGGGCATTGCCAACACCGAGTACACGGTGAGTGAAAGCAGCGATCCGGTTATCCGCGTGGAGCAGACCTCCAAGAACCTGAATGAGGTAGTCGTTACTGCATTGGGTGTAAAAAAAGAAGTGAAGAAGCTGGGTTATGCCGTGCAGGAAGTGAAAGGGGAAGACCTGGTTAAGGCCAGGGATCAGAATCCCATCACCGGATTAACGGGCAAGGTAGCGGGTCTTTCAGTAGGCCCTTCTGCAGAGCTGCTCAGAAAGCCTACCGTCATCCTGCGCGGAAATGAAATCACGTTGTATGTGGTGGATGGCGTTCCCATCAGCTCGGATACCTGGAATATCAGTCCCGACGATATCGAATCCTACACCGTGCTCAAAGGCCCAACCGCCGCTGCATTGTATGGCAGCCGCGCGCAGTTCGGCGCTATCCTCATCACCACCAAAAAAGGAGCCAAAGCACGGAAAAGGGGATTTACTGTCGAGTTCAATTCCACCAACACGTTCGATAAAGGATTTCTTGCATTTCCGCGCACACAGAATGAATACGGAGGCGGAGAAAATGAGCTGTATGCATTCGGCGATGGTAAAGGCGGCGGGCTGAACGATAACGACTATGATGTCTGGGGCCCGAAATTCAACGGCCAGTTGATCCCTCAGTATGACGGAGAATACGATCCCAATACCACATTCACCACCACATTCCCCGGCCGCGTATGGACAGGCCATATCAAGCCCACGCCTTATGTTGCGCGTGGCAAGGATAACCTGAAGCATTTTCTGCGCACCGGGTTTCAAACCACCAACAATATTGCATTGAGCGCTGCGGGTGAAAATTATAATTTGCGCTTTTCCTTATCGCAATCCTACCAGGAGAGCATGATCCCGAACATGGAGCTGAACATCACCAATTTCAACCTGTTCGGTTCCTATAGTCCCAGCAAGCGCCTGAAGATCGATGCCAACTTCAATTACAACAGGCAGTACACGCCCAATTTTCCCGATGTGGATTATGGCCCCAACAGTTTAATATATAATATATCTGTATGGACGGGCGCCGACTGGGATGTGACTGCTCCCGATATCAGGGGCATCTGGCAAAAAGGTAAGGTAGGCACCCAATCTGTTTTTGCGGAATACCAGCGTTATCATAATCCCTGGTTCATGGTGTATGAATGGCTCAGGGGTCATTACAAGACCGATATGTACGGATATCTTTCCGCCAATTATAAAATTACGCCGGAGCTTAACGTCAATGTGCGCACGCAGATCACCGGATATGACCTGCTGCGTACCGAAAAAATGCCTTTCTCTGCGCATCCTTACGGCAGGGAGCAGAACCTCGGCGATTATCGCGAAGACCGCCGCAGCCTGTTCGAGAACAATACCGACCTGCAGTTGAATTATAATTACACGGTTGCCAGCTTCCTCAATCTTTCAGGTTTCATAGGAGGAAGTGCGAGACTGTTCTCTTATAATTCAAGCTTTACTTCCACCGATTATATGAGCGTGCCTGAAGTATATGCATTCAGCAATTCGCTGAATCCGATACAGGCCAGCAGCTTCTCTTCCGACATGCGCGTGTACAGCGGATATTATTCGCTCGATGCTTCGCTGGGCAAGTTCGCTACCTTTTCAGCAACCGGCCGCGTGG
This sequence comes from uncultured Flavitalea sp., assembly GCA_964475615.1. Taxonomy (GTDB): domain Bacteria; phylum Bacteroidota; class Bacteroidia; order Chitinophagales; family Chitinophagaceae; genus Puia. Next base: position 5,515 of record CAYYZJ010000281.1, read on the forward strand.
ATAAATCTTCTGCACTGCCTTCGTCGCACAACAGTTATTTCTATCCCAGCATATCAGTGTCTTCGGTGCTTTCCGACTATTTAAACCTGCCCGAGCTCATCTCTTTCCTTAAAGTAAGGGCTTCTTATGCAGCGGTTCACGGCGATGCTACCTCGGCAACGGTTGGAGTGGCTCCCTATAATGCCATTTCTACTTTCGGGGCCTCGCCTTCCGGCATATCCCTGTTCGATTATCCGCTGGATTACGGCAATAACTATTTATCGCCTTATGGCGGGCCCGATTATGCGCTGCAGGCTGCATACCTGACCAAGAAACCATATAACAATATGCCTGCAGCTTATTACAGCAGCAATCTTTTCGATCCGGATATCAAACCGTTCAACCGCATCAATTTTGAAGAAGGCTTCGATATACGCATCCTGAAAAACCGGTTGGGACTAAGCGCTACCGCATTCCAGTATACCGACGGCCCGCAGATCCTGCATAATCCGATCTCTTCGGCTACAGGTTACGGTTATTACTATATCAATGCATTAAAGACAAGAAAGATCGGATATGAATTTTCTTTAAGCGGCACGGCATATAAATCGCAGGACTTTAACTGGGATGTATTGATCAACTGGTCTACTTTCCAGGACAAATATCTCGAACAGCCTCCGGGACAGGAATTGTATAACACTTTCTTCAGGAAAGGCGACAGGGTCGATAAATTATATACCAGCGCCTTTGTAAGAACCACCGACGGAAAGATCATAAACGACGATGCCGGCAAACCGTTAACGAACCCGGTTCCCCAGTTCCTGGGCTACCTGAACGGCAAATATCAATGGAGCATTTATAATAAGGTTAGCTGGAAGGGTTTGTCGCTCGGATTCCAGTTCGACGGCAATGTCGGCGGCATTACCAGCGACTATATGCACAACAAGACCATGCGCGGCGGCAATAATATTGAAACCGTTCAGGGAGCTTTGGGCAAATCGAGAAGCGATGATAATGACCATGCCGGCGATGCCAGCTTTGCCGGAACTTACGTAGGCGAAGGCGTAGTGGTATCCAACAGCACGCCGATCAATTTCGATTCAAAAACAGGGGCCATCCTCAATTATAAGGATCTCCAGTTCTCCCCCAATACCACGCCTACCCATGTGCAGGATTATGTGAGCAAGTACTACAATACGGACGAAAGCAATCTCATGAGCAAGACCTTCGCCAAGCTGAGGGAAGTGACCATCAGCTATGATATTCCGGCCCGCGTGCTGGCAAAGACCTTTATCACTAAGGCCACTATTTCGGTGGTAGGCCGCAACCTGATCTACTTCTATAAAGACAAACGCTTCAAGGATGTAGACCTCGATCAATACAATTATTCCACCAGCGGCACCGTGCTGCAGTCGCCGACAACGCGCCGGTTCGGCTTCAACCTTAATCTGGTATTTTAATGATAAAAATATTCAAGACAATGAAAAAGTTAATCAATATATTTTTTATAGCTGTGGTGATCGCTTTTGCGGGAACAGGCTGTAAAAAATCATTCAGCGATCTTAACCTGAACTCCAATGTGCCCATCAAAGTGCCGCCTTCTCTTTTATTGAATGGCGTATTATATGATATGTACGATGCACCGTATACCATGAAGGAGAGATGGTGCCAGTATTATTGCATCAATTATGACTATTACGGAAACAACCGTTATGATTTCGGGACAATCGATGGCAGCGATGTCAGCGGCGATTATTACAATACGCTCAAGAATGTGATTAAAATGGAGGAAGAAGCCATCGCTTATGGCGGCAATGCAGTAAATCCTTATGAGGCGTTGGGCAAATTTTTCAGGGCTTATTTTTTCACCAAGATGAGCTTTATGGTCGGCGACCTGCCCCTGGATTCCGCGCTGAAAGGCGCCGCTGATCTCCAGCCGGTTTACAATACCCAGAAAGAAGTGTTCCAGAGGGCTTTTCAATGGCTGGAAGATGCCAACAACGATCTGTCGCAGTTGATCAACTCGCCGGATAACAGCAATCTTTCCGACGGACAAACCCTGAAGAGCGATTTTTACTTCAACAATAGCCTGAGCAAATGGCAGAAGGTGGTGAACACATTCCGCCTGAGGCTGCTGATAGACCTGAGCAAGAAAGAAGACGATGCCGATCTCAATATCAGGCAGCAGTTTGCCACCATCATCGGCGATCCCAATAAATATCCCATCATGGAGAGCATGGATGACAACCTGCAGTTCGTGTACGTACATCCTACCAATGACTATCCGATGAGCCCGAATAATTTCGGCTTCGATGCATTGCGCTACAATACATCGGCCACCTATATCGGCTTATTGACGCAACTGAAAGATCCCAGGGTGTTCATCACCGCAGAGCCTGCCACTGCACTCGTTACCGGAGGAACAAGCCCAACCAGCTTCGACGCATTCGTAGGAGCCAGTCCCGGAGAAGATTTGGGAGAAATGTACATCAAGGCCAATGCGGGCGAGTATTCGCTCATCAACCGCAAGCACTACTACGATACTTATACCGGCGAGCCCAGCATCCAGATCGGTTATCCGGAACTGTTATTCAATATTGCCGAAGCCATCAACCGCGGATGGATCGCTGCAGGGCCTTTGGGAGATGCGGAAGCTCATTATAAGGCGGGCATACATGCATCGATGGTATATTACGGAATTCCGGAAACAGGCCCGATGACCGTGTATTTCCTGCATCCCGGAGCAAGCCTGGGCACTTACGATACCTATACTGTCGATGTCGATTTCGCTACTTATTATGGCCAGGGCTCTGTTAAATATAACGGCAACAATGCCACCGGCCTCAACCAGATACTGATCCAGAAATACCTTGCATTATTCCGTCATTCGGGACTGGAATCTTATTATACTTACCGCAGAACCGGAGTGCCTACATTCACTATCGGCCCCGGAACAGGCAACAGTGAACGGATCGCCCTCCGGTTCCAGTATCCAAGCGGTGAAAAAACAGGCAACCCGGATAACTATGAAGCCGCCCTTCAATCGCAGTACGGAGGCAATGATGATATCAACGCAGCAATGTGGATATTAAAATAAGTTTTCTTAACATCACGACATGGTTTTACCGAAAGTGTACGTGTACGGCGGATCCTTTCCAGGTTTCGCCCTTTTAAAACGATCAGTCATGAAAAAAATCCTCGCTTTTATTTTATTGATGCAGGCCTGGGTTGCCTGGGGGCAATCTCACAAAACAGAAAACATCGTCATCGTTACGCTCGACGGCATGCGCTGGCAGGAAGTGTTCGGCGGCGTTGACCAGGCGATCATGAGCAATAAAAAATTCACCCGCGATTCCGGAGAGATGGCAAAGAATTTCCGGAGCGATGACCCGGAGGAAAGAAGAAGGAAATTATTTCCTTTTTTATGGACAACCGTTGCCAGGCAGGGCCAGCTCTACGGCAACAGGAATCTCGGCAATAACGTGAATAATGCCAACCGGTACTGGTTCTCCTATCCCGGATACAATGAGATCTTCACCGGCTATCCCGATACAGCCGTCAACTCGAACGACAAGATCCTGAACAAGAATACCAATGTGCTCGAATTTATCAACAGGCAAAAAGGATATACCGGCAAAGTAGCCGTGTTCAGTACCTGGGATGTATTTCCTTATATCCTCAACAAATGGCGCAGCGGCATTTACGTCAATGCCGATGTGGATACGCTTGCTTTCAGCGATCCGGGCCTGAAGCTGGTCAACGATATGCAGTTCATCACCACGCGCCCGATTGGCGTGAGGCCGGATATATTTACGTATTTTGCAGGAAGGGAATACCTGAAAGCATATAAGCCCAAAGTGCTGTACATTGCTTTTGATGAGACCGATGATTTTGCCCATGCCGGCGAATACGATCAATACCTCAAAAGCGCCCATGCCGAAGATGCCATGATCGCCGATCTGTGGAATACGGTTCAGTCCATGCCCGAATACAAAAACAAAACCACGCTGATCGTAACCTGCGATCACGGAAGAGGAGATAAGATCAAAGAGCAATGGACAAGCCATGGCGAAAAGATCGCGGATGCCGGGCAGATATGGATCGCCGTTATGGGCCCTGACACGCCTGCCAGTGGTGAGATCAAAACAGCCGGAACGCTGTATCAGAAACAGATCGCTCCTACCATCGCCGCATTGCTGGGTTTTCATTTTGTGCCGGATCAGGGCAGCGCTGAATCCATTTCATCGGCCGTTAAATAAAAATACCTGATATGAATAAGGAAGAAGCCAGTCGCGTTACGGAAGAGATCATGAACTATTATGTAAAGCATGGAGGTGAAGAATATGCCGGTGAAAAAGTAACGCAGCTCGAGCACATGGCACAATCCGCGCAGCTTGCCGAAGCGCAGGGTTATGATGAGGAAGTGATACTGGCTGCATTCCTGCATGATATCGGCCATATCTGCGAGGAAGGTCATGGCGATAACGAGATGGGCGAGTTCGGCATCAGGGATCATGAGGAGATAGGCGCGGAATTCCTGCAGCGTAAAGGCTTCTCCAAAAAAATAATCCGGCTTGTGGAATCGCATGTGGAAGCCAAAAGATACCTTACCTATAAATATCCCGAATATTACGATCAATTGTCGGAGGCCAGCAAACGGACGCTCGAATTCCAGGGCGGCAGAATGAGTAAGGATGAGGCCGAGGCATTTGAAAAATACCCTTTATTCGACCTGATCATCAAGATGCGGACCTGGGACGAGCAGGCAAAAGTGGAGCACAAGCCTTTGCCCGATCTCGGCCATTACCGGCAAATGATGCTGCGTCATCTCCTGGCTCAAAATTAAATCCCCGATATGGACAAAATTGAACTGGTTGTTTTCGACATGGCCGGCACAACCGTCTACGACAAAGGAAATGTTGCTGCCTCTTTCATGAATG
>CAYYZJ010000282.1:0-2427 GCA_964475615.1 uncultured Flavitalea sp.
CAAAAGGATAGATTTCATTGCTGTTTTCCATGACCGGTTCAAATTATCTGCCAGCGGCTCCTCGGAAACCGTCTGGCAATGGTTTTGATCTCCTTGAGTAAAACTATTTTATGGCAAAGTATTCAAAAAAATCCCGGAGCAAAGTGGGTAGAGCCATGCATGAAATGAAACATGGTAAGCTCAAGAGCGGCCGCAGCGGCAGAAAAGTAAAAAACCCAAAACAGGCAATAGCCATTGGTTTGTCTGAAGCACGGAGAGCGGGTGCGAAAGTGCCTAAGAAGAAATCGGCAAGCAAGAAAAAAGCTGCGCCGAAAAAGAAGAGCATAGCAAGAAAGACTGCAAGAAAGACCGCCAGGAAAAAATCGAGCAGCCGCTCGAGAAGATAATCCGGCGTAGAAATTAATCTACAATGGCCGTTGATCGAAAATAAGAAGCACTGGGTAAATTTTTGTTCGTTTGATGGAGAAGATTTTCCCTGTTGAAAAAAAATTATGAAACATCACATTAAAGGCATGAAAATTGTCGCTTCATTACGGAAATCATTATTTCATTAAAAATCATTTTTATGAAAAAGTTATTCATCACAGGGGTCTTTGCAGTAGCAGTTGCATTTATGTATGCAGGAAGCGGTAGAGATATCTCATTCAAACCAACAAAAGAAAACAGCATACAGGCCAGCTCGTACTACCAGGACACTACTGGTAAAAAGAAGAAACATAAGAAAAGTGATACCACTTCCAGGGATACTACAAGAATTAGATAGGGGCAAATACGGGTTGAAAAAACCTTTGCAGCTTGCAAAGGTTTTTTGTTTTTATACCTTATCCATTCCGGCACGGTTTTATTAACAGATGATCTTAAAAGACAATTATGAAAAGCAAAAACATTTTTATCGGAGCCATCAGCCTGGTGTTGATGAGCATAATGGCCTGTAATTCCTCGGGCACCAATTCCGCATCAGACAGTACCCGCAGCTCTACGGACACCACGAGTACCAGCACCACTCCGCGCGATACCAGTTCCATGAAAGCAGATACTGCAAATAAGGATACCAGTTTGAAGAAATGAAGCCTGAAGTCTGAGGTCGGAGGTCTGAAGTCGGAAGTTTGAACGAAACGAATTGAAATATTGAGCAGTTACTCTTTACTTAATCTTACCTCAGACTTCCGACCTCAGACTTCATCAATTGCATGGCTGCACGGTAAATCTCCTCCGGCTTTGGCGGGGCAATGAATTCCCTGAAATAATGATCATTCACATAACGGATCACTTCATTCCGGCTGGCCAGCATTTCATCTACAGAAAAAGGCAATACCACGGAAGGCGTTTTCCAGGGCGTATGCTGCGGATTGGTGAGCGCATACAAGACCAGCGTGGGAGTATGCGTGGCGGCAGCAATATGAATGGTTGATGTATTTACTGAAATAACAAGGCTGGCATCATAAACCAGCGCTACCAGCTCTTCTACCGAAAAAGTTCCGGCAAGCGAAAATATTCCGGGGCACGCCGCCCTTTCCGCAATGGTATCGGCCAGTTGCTTTTCCGGGACAGAGCCGGTAATGCCGATCTGAAAATCATCATGCCGGCCAAGCCTTTCTGCCGTTTCTATCCATTGTTCAAGCGGGTACCGTCTTTTCTTTTCGCTTACTCCCGGATGCAGGATGATGTATGGCTTGCTGTTATCCATTCCTGCTGCATTCAATTTTTCTTTTACTGCTGTCCGGGCCGCATTGCTGAAAGATAATTGCAGGTGGTCATGGGAGATATCGGCTCCTATGCTTTGCACCAGCTTCAGGTCTCTTTCCACCTGATGCAGGATAAATTCATAAGGCTCTTTATCGGGGAACCAGTCCGTCAGCAGTTCATAAGGATTTTCCCGGCAATAGGCCAGCCGCCTCGGTATCCCCGCCAAAAAAGCAAGCATGGCTGCAGGCAGGGGATTCTGGCTGTATACCGTAAAAATAACGGCGCCGTCGAACCGGTGCGATTTCAGCAGCTCGATCAGGTGCATGCCATCTTCCGGGGCGAATGCTGTTTTCGATTTGATCCAGGGAAGATCGGATACAATGAGCTGATCGATCTCAGGCATGCAGCCGGCGATCCCGCTTCCAACCGATGAAGTGAGCAGGCCGATCCTGCAGGAAAAAGATGATTTGAGGGCGCGCAAGGCCGGCCCGCTCATGATCACATCGCCCATATTGTCGGCCCTTATGCACAGAATATTTTTACAGGTTTCCCATGATCCCATAATGCTTGAGTGTTATTTTTCCGGTATTGCTCTCCATCATACTGTTCACAACAGCCTTTGCCGCTTCTTCCATATTTTCGGCTATACATGAGGGTTGGCGCCAGTCGTTGATCAGCCATTCCGTTTCATTGCCGTTATCGATCAAAACAGTATTGCAGCCGGCTTTATAACCGGCCTCC
>CAYYZJ010000283.1:0-6298 GCA_964475615.1 uncultured Flavitalea sp.
GGTGATCGGAATTTCTTTGCTCAGGTATCCGACCGAAGAAATGACCAGTGTTCGCGTATTGCTGTTTACTGAAATGCTGAAAGTTCCGTCGGCAGCGGTGGTGGTTCCCCTTTTAGTGCCTGCCGGAACAACAGAAGCACCGGGCAAGGGCTGACCATTGGAATCTGTAATTTTACCGGAAATGGTTCTGGTTTGAGCTAATGAGGCCAGGCTGAATAAGACCAGCAGTAGAGGAACGGTGGTCCTCACAAGCAATCGTTTCGTTGTCATTGCGTAGCGTTGTTAAAAATTGGGGTGTATTATTTACACGATGGAATGTGTAAATAATACACAATATTTGGTAAAACTTTTCACTTCTGCAATTTTTTTCCAAAAAATTTTTGAAACTTCTTAAATAAGGAACCGGTTATGGATAAGTTTTTGGAGGTTTTGCATATTATCGGGAAGTGAGAAGCCAATAAATAAGACCATACTTCCTGTTGAAACGCTGCTCGGCAGGTATCCGGTTTTGGGAGAACCGGGCGGAAAGTCATTGGCTAAAAATCGATACCCAGCCAGGTCTTTCTTTCTTTTTTCCGGTACTTCTCATAGTTGAAGCGGTATAATTTGCCGGGGCGATGGGGCACATCGGTTTCGAGCTCCTGGGTATCTTCCAGCAAGTCCATGGAAAAGAATTTCTTGCGGAAATTCCTGCGGTCGAGCTGCACACCGAGGATGGCTTCATACAGGTTCTGCAGCTCGCGCAGGGAAAATTTTTTGGGCAGCAGGCTGAACCCCAGCGGATGCTCCTGTATCCTTTTCTGCAGCCAGCCATAGCAAACATCGAGTATCTTTTTATGATCGAAAGCCATTTCCGACAAAGTGGTTACCCGGTGCCAGTGCAGTTCATTGTCGAGGATCTTCAGCCTGTGATGCTGGATATTGACCAGCGAGCAATAAGCAATGGTAACAACCCTTGCAGCAGGATGCCGGTTCACTTCGCCGAAAGCTTTTACCTGCTCCAGGTATACATCATCCATGCCGGTACGCTCTTTCAGAATGCGGTATGCAGCCTGGTCAAGGTCTTCATGATTGCTGACCAGATCGCCCAGGAGAGACCATTTGCGCTCGTACTTTTTAAGGTCTGATTTGATCAGCAGCACCTTCAGCTCATTCTCGTCGAAACCAAAAATCACACAGTCTACCGAAATGCCGATAATGCTTTCGCTCTTCAATTGCTGAAGGATGGTTTTGATATCTTTTTTACCGCTCATTAAAGCTGTATCGGCAGGCATGTCTCATCGGGTTTAACGATTTGGAAAAGAAATATGACGTCACGAATTTAATATACTGCTGAAATTTTTCAACTTTTTTTGGCGCCGGCCATTATCGCCCTTTCTTAATTTTACACTTCAACCATATAATTATGTATTCCCCGGAAAAAACAAAAAGCCTGCAACACCACACTGCCGCCCTGCTGAAAAAAGCCGGCAAGCATGCTATAGGCGAAGATGAGCTGGAAGAACTGAGAGATGTGCTTCGCTTTCACGAATACAGATATTATGTGCTCAACGATCCGCTGATCTCCGATTTTGAATACGATTCGCTGTACAAGGAACTCGAAAGGATAGAAGCGGCCGATCCTTCACTGATCAGCAAGGATTCTCCCACACAGCGTGTGGCCAAAGGGCTGACCAAGGATTTTCCAACCGTTCAGCACCTGGTGCCCATGCTTTCGCTGGAAAACTCATACAATGCAGATGATCTTGTTGATTGGGACAGGAGGGCCCAAGAGCTCACCGGCATCAAAGAAATAGAATACTGTGTGGAGCCCAAGTTCGATGGAGCCAGCATCTCCCTTATTTATGATCAGAACATGCTGGTTCGCGGCGCCACGAGGGGCGATGGCGTGGAAGGAGACGATGTAACCACCAATATCAGGCAGATCCGCTCTGTTCCGCTCTCGGCGCGATTTTCAGACTATGGCATACACCAGATAGAGATACGCGGCGAAGTGCTGATGAATAAAAATAATTTCAAAAAATACAACGAGCAGCTTGCAGAGCAGGGACTGGCTCCGCTCGCCAATCCGCGCAATGCAGCATCGGGATCATTGCGGATAAAAGACCCTAAAGAAGTGAGCCGCCGCAACCTGGAGGCATTCCTGTATCATGTGAGCTATTTCACGATCGATGGCGTTCAGATGAGCGATGAAAGCCATGCGCAGGCTGTTAAAAAATTATCTTCATTCCATTCCCCGCTCACCACTCACAGCGCTTCGCTGGAGATGCTCTGGAACCTGGGTTTCAGAAGCCCGCATAAAGAGAAAAAACTATTGAAAGGGATCCATTCGGTAATTGAATACTGCCAGCATTTCGAACAGCAGCGCGATGAGCTGCCTTATGAGATCGACGGCATGGTCATTAAGGTGAATGATTTTTTACTGCAGGATAAGATGGGCATGACCACCCACCACCCCCGATGGGCCATTGCATTCAAGTTCAAGGCCAGGCAGGCCACCAGCATATTGCGCAAGGTGGAATTCCAGGTTGGAAGAACCGGAAGCATCACGCCCGTGGCCAAGATCGATCCGGTTCCGATAGGCGGGGTAACGGTAGGTTCCATCTCTTTATTCAATGAAGAAGTGGTTCGCGAAAAAGATCTTCGCATAGGCGATACCGTTTTAGTGGAAAGAGCAGGCGATGTAATTCCCTATATCGTTAAGCCCATGGCCGAGCTGCGCAACGGAAAGGAGACCGGGATCGTTTTTCCGAAACATTGCCCGGTATGCGGCGATAAGCTGGTAAAGCCGGAGGGAGAAGCGGTATGGCGTTGTGTAAATATCAATTGTCCTGCCCAGGTAGTGGAAAGGATCATTCATTTCAGCAGCAAGGATGCCATGGATATACGCAGTTTGGGCGATGCCAATATCCGCAAGTTCTATGAGCTCGGATTTTTAAAGGATGTGCCCGGCATTTACCATCTGCCTTTCGATAAGATCAGGCAGCTCGAAGGGTTTGGAGAAAAAAGCGTAACCAACCTGGAAACAGCGATCGAGGCATCCAAAAAGCAACCGCTTCACCGGCTCATCTATGCATTGGGCATCCGGTATATCGGCGAAACTACAGCCAAGACCCTGGCCAAGGCCGTTAGTCATATTCTCGATTTCAGGGAGTATACGCTGGAGGAATTACAGGCGCTGGAAGATATCGGCCCCAAGGTGGCGGCAAGCATTCACCAGTTCTTCCATAACCGCGATAATATCCACATGCTTGAAAAATTGGAATCGTTGGGAATCAACCTCAAGAGCAACAAATCGGACAGGGCGGTATCGGGCAGCCTCAATGGGCAAACATTTCTGTTCACCGGCACCCTTCATCAGCTTAAACGAAACGAGGCTGAAGAAGAGGTAGAGAAGAACGGAGGAAAGATTCTCAGCGGGGTCAGCAGCAAATTGAATTATCTGGTGGTCGGCGATGATGCGGGCTCCAAGCTGGAGAAGGCCAAGAAGATACCTTCCATCCGCATCCTGTCTGAAGATGAATTCCTGAAGTTCATCAAAGGTTAACAAGGAGGTTTGCCGAATGCGCCTATCCGTTGCCGTCAGATCGGCTTTCAAGCAGCATGGCTTTAACCGGCTGCTTCCCGCCGGTTAAAGCCTGCAGTCGATTGGTTGGATAAGAATATTTATTTTTTGCCTAGTAATTCGAAATTCTTTTTTGTAACTTTAAGAAAATTGCAGGCAATGATCAAGAAAATTCCCGGCGAAACATGGAAACCGCTAGAGTTTCCAGGCTGGAAACAACTTCGCAAAAAATATGCTTTATCCTCCCTCGGCCGTGTTGCCAGTTATTCGAACGATATTATTGAAGATGGCAAATTGCTGAACGGTTCTTTGACCACCGGATACAAAACATTGAACCTGCACCGGCCCGGAAATAACGGCACACTTTATATTCATCGCGAAATTGCCAGGCTGTTTTTGAAAAAGCCAACGCCCAGGCACCGGTATGTTATTCATGTCAACCACGACAAGACCGATAATTCTACCAAAAATTTAAAATGGGCTACGCTGGAAGAAATGATCAATCATCAGCAAAAAAGTCCTGCCAAGGTTGCCTATAAAAAAGTGCAGGCCAACCGAACCACTGGTTTGAAGCTCACTGCCAACCAGGTAAAATCGATCAAAAAAACACTGGCCAGCAAGAACCGCCAGCTCACGATCAAAAAGCTTGCAGACAAATACGGCGTGAGCGAAATGACCATGTACCGTATCAAGAGCGGTGAAAACTGGAGTAAGATCTGATCAATGAATATAATCAACGATGCCTGCTAAAAGTTACTGTTTTGATGTAACTTTCTCTCTTATTTTTATTTTCTATGCTGCAAGCTTCCACGCTGAAATTCCTGAACAATCTCAAGAAGAACAACAACAAGCCCTGGTTCGACGAGCATCGCAAGGAATATGAAACTGCCAAACAGGATTTCCATGATTTCATTCAGCTCATTATCGACAGGCATTCCAAAAAAGATGCAACGATCGGATCATTGAAGGCAAAGGACTGCCTGTTCCGGATCAATCGGGATATCCGCTTTTCGAAAGACAAATCGCCTTACAAGACCAATTTCGGCGCAAGCATCAACCGCGGCGGAAAGAAATCGGTATTTGCCGGATATTATTTTCACTGCGAACCGGGAGAAAGTTTTATCGGCGGCGGAATCTGGATGCCCATGCCGCCCGAGCTGAAAAAAGTGAGGCAGGAGATCGATTATTGTTTCGATGAATTCAGCAAGATCGTTGGATCAAAAAAATTCAAAACAGTTTATACCGATCTGTATAAAGGATCGGATATGATGCTCAGCAGGCCCCCGCAGGGATTTGAAAAGGATAATCCTGCTGCAGATTATCTCAGGCTGAAGAGTTTTATTGCCATGAAATCGGTCGATGAAAAAGTGCTGCTTTCAAAAGACCTGTTAAAGCAAACCATCGAAGCATTTGAAGCGCTGCAGCCGATGCTGGAGTTTATTAATAGAGCACTTGTCTAGTCTGAATGGGGATTTGTCTGAACTGGGATGGGTGGGATGAATGGGATGCCTGGGAAAGGGATGCGATTGAATATCCATTTCCCACATATCCCAATAATCCCATAAATCCCAGTTCAGACAAATCCCAGTTCAGACAAATACTCCGCTATCTGCACCGCATTGGTCGCCGCACCTTTCCTGAGGTTATCGCTCACGATCCACAGATTGAGTGTATTGGGCTGGGTTTCATCCCTGCGCAGGCGGCCTACGAACACTTCGTCTTTTTCATGAGCATCCTTAGGCATTGGATAAAGCGCATTGGAAGGATCGTCAACTACAACCACGCCGGGAGCTTTGTTCAACAGTTCCTTCACTTCATCCAGATCAAAGTCTTTTTCAAATTCCACATTCACGGATTCGCTGTGGCCGCCTATTACGGGAATTCGTACAGTCGTGGACGTTACCCTGATGGAATCGTCGCGCATGATCTTTTTGGTTTCATTCACCATCTTCATTTCTTCCTTCGTATATCCATTGCCGAGGAACACGTCGATCTGCGGGATCGCATTGAGATCGATCGGATATTTATATGCCATTTCTCCCTGGAGGCCCTTGCGCTCGTTCATCAACTGGTTAACGGCTTTTACTCCGGTGCCCGTTACGCTTTGATAAGTGCTTACCACAATCCTCTTAATCTTGTATCTTTTATGCAGGGGATTCAGGGCCACCACCATCTGGATAGTAGAGCAGTTGGGGTTGGCGATGATCTTATCATCTTTTGTCAGCGCATCGGCATTGATCTCCGGCACTACCAGCTTTTTCGAAGGATCCATTCTCCAGGCAGAAGAGTTATCGATCACCGTTATACCTGCTTCTGCAAATTTCGGCGCCCATTCCAGCGAAGTGCTTCCACCAGCAGAAAAAAGAGCAATGGCCGGTTTGGCGGCAATGGCGTCGGCAGCGCTCACCACCTTGTATTTTTTTCCCCTGAACTCCACTTCCTTTCCGATCGATTTTTCAGAGGCTACGGGAATAAGCTCCGTAACCGGAAAATTCCTTTCTGCCAGTACCTGTAACATTTTAGTGCCTACCAGCCCGGTAGCGCCTACGACTGCAACTTTCATTGTTTTTTGTTTAGTGTTAAAAATCAAAAGCCTTCCGTTGCGGGAAGGCTTTACTATTTTGATATACAAAACAATCAGGCATCTTCCCGATAGAGGAGTTGCTTCTTGGTTTGCTTTGTATTCTTCATTATTATTTTCATGAGGCGCAAAAATAGTCACGAAAAATATCC
>CAYYZJ010000284.1:0-5779 GCA_964475615.1 uncultured Flavitalea sp.
GCTCGAGCTGAAAAATATCGATGCCGTGATCATCGCCACGCCCTGGGAATGGCATGCACCGATGATCATCGACAGCCTGCAGGCCGGAATAAAATATGTAGGCTCCGAAGTGATCCTCGGCATCACGCTCGAAGACCACTGGAATGTGGTTCGCGAAGCGGAAAAACAAAAAGCCCATGTGATGATGCTCGAGAACGTATGCTACCGCCGCGATGTGATGGCCGTTCTCAATATGGTGCGCCAGGGCCTGTTCGGCGAGATCATCCACCTGCAGGCAGGCTACCAGCACGATCTCCGCGGCGTAAAATTCAATAACGGCGTCGACCCCTACAACAGCGGCGTGGAATTCGGCGAAAATGCGTTTTCTGAAGCAAGGTGGAGAACCAATCATTCCGTTCATCGTAACGGCGACCTGTACCCGACGCACGGCATAGGCCCTGTTGCGCAGATGATCGACATTAACCACGGCAACCGCTTTCTCTCCCTTTCTTCCTTTGCCACCAAATCGAGGGGATTGCATAATTATATCGTTGAAAAAGGCGGCGCCTCGCATCCCAATGCCAAAGTGCTGTTCAAGCTGGGCGACATTGTTACCACGCATATCAAATGCGCCAACGGCGAAACCATCCTGCTGCAGCACGATACCAATTCACCGCGGCCTTACTCGCTCGGATTCCGTGTACAGGGAACAAAAGGGCTCTGGATGGACGTGAATAGATCCCTGTATATAGAAGGGCTGAGCCAAAAGAACGATGAATGGGAAGATGCGCAATCCTATCTCGACAAATACGATCATCCGCTCTGGGCGCGCTGGAGCAAGGAAACGGAAGGCGCAGGCCATGGCGGCATGGACTTTTTTGTGTTGCATGCCTTCATCGAATCCATAAAACGCAAAGTGGCTACGCCGCTGGATGTATACGACGCCGCTGCCTGGAGCGCCATCACCCCGTTGAGTGAAATGAGCATCGACCTGGGCAATCAAACCGTTGAATTTCCCGACTTCACCAGCGGACAATGGATGTACCGGAAAAACAATTTTGCGCTGACCAATGAATTTTAAATTGCCCAACTGTGAATAGGAAACTGGTGAAGAAGGCTGCCGTGCAGTTTATAGGCCCTGATGAAGACCATATCAAGATCGAATCACTGGGAAATGGACTGATCCATCACACCTATCGCGCATGTCATAAGGAAAGGGGAAAAGCCGTTGTGCTCCAGTCCATCAATACCCACGTATTCAAAAATCCGGAAGACATCCTGCATAATTACCGCGAAGTTTACCAGTACCTGCAACAACAGCAAAACGGCATCCATATTCCTCCACCGGTATACACATCAAAAGGCCAGTTGCTCTGGCTCGATGAGGAAAACCATTACTGGAGGGCCACCGGCTTTATCGATCGCTCCTATTCACCGCTGGTCGCCACTACCGAAGATGCGGCCTATACGGTAGCAAAGAGCTTCGCGGAATTTACAAGATCGCTGGCCGGACTGGACACGAAAAATCTGAAAGAGATCATTCCCGGATTTCATGATCTTTCCCTGCGCTATCATCAATTTGAAGACGCTATTGCCGGGGCACCGGTGGAAAGGTTGCTTCAATCCACCCATATCATTGCCGAGCTGAGGCAAAGAAAAAAGCTGGTCGATTTTTATGAATCGATCCGCCATTCGCCCGGTTACCCCGACCGCGTAATGCATCACGACTGCAAGATCAGCAATATCCTCTTCGACGGCATGACCGGCGACGTGATCTGCCCAGTAGATCTCGACACCACCATGCCCGGCAAATTCTTTTCCGATATCGGCGACATGATCCGTTCCATGGCCTGCACCGTTGATGAGAACAGCATACGCTGGGAAGACATCGATATCCGCCCTTCATTTTACAAAGCCATCCTCAAAGGATACCTCGAAGGCATCGGCGATATTTTTACCGCCGAAGAAAAAAAGCATATCCACTATGCAGGCCCGGTCATGATCTATATGCAGTCCGTCCGCTTTCTTTCCGATTATCTGAACAATGACCGTTACTATAAGATCGTTTATCCCGAACAAAACCTCAACCGGGCGCTGAACCAGCTCATCCTCCTGGAAAAGCTGGAAGCTTTCCTGAAAGCGGAATATGCTTTCGTGTTGTATTGATCACTGTCCCTGTTTTACACGCAGCACTTCAACAGGCATCAGTCCATGCGCTTCCTTATGTGTGGCGGCTATTGCAGCGGAATCGGGCGCCTGCGAAAGGCACATCACCACGCCGTTTTTCTCATCAACCCAGTAATTGATAAAATGCACGCCGTATTTTTTCTCTACGGCCAGGTCTTTCTGATGCGCAACCGCAACATCGGCAGCTTTTACTTTTCCAGGGCCAAGCTCATGAATATCCAAAAACAAATGCTGCTTTCCTTTTATCGATGCTGCCATTCCGGATGTAACCGGATAAATCTGGTCGGGAAGCAGCCCATGGGCTTCGGCATGCGTATTCCTCACGGATTCGGCATTGGGCGAGGAAGACAGGCAATACACATCGCCCCTGGCAGTATCTACCCAGTATTTGATGAACTTAACGTGGTATTTGCCTTCTGTGGCAAGATCCTTGACATGGGCGGCGGCAACGTCTTCATACTTAACCTTGCCTGCTCCCAAATGGTGCACGTCGATAAAAAGCCGGGGAGTATCGGTGCCGGAAAGACTGCCGGTCTGCGCGCGGCAAAAAGAAACCACGGTTAGCAAGGCGGCAGAAATTAACATGCGTTTCATGATGAATGTTTAAAGATGATGAAATGGATGACGATGCAAAACAAGGATCGATTTTACAAGGAGATGTAAGGAGAATTCCCTATTTTAGTTAGGCAATCCCCTCAATTTTGCCAACAGAAAACACCGCCCTGCTGGAGCGGGAAGCATTCCTGGCTTCCCTTCATACGCAATTTGAAAAAGCGGCTGAAGGGGAAGGCCATTGTGTTTTCGTGAGCGGCGAAGCCGGTATCGGCAAAACCTCCCTGATCAGGGCTTTTTGCCGGGAAAAGAAAAACCGGGCCAATATCTATACAGGAACCTGCGATGCGCTGTTCACACCCAGGCCGCTGGCTCCGTTGTATGATATTGCCTGGCAGATCAGGAAGGATTTGTGGGAAGACAGCAAGAGCATCGAAGACAGGGCCGGCCTTTTTACCAGGTTCTTCCATGAGCTGAACAATCCGGAAAAACAAACCATACTCATATTCGAGGATATCCATTGGGCCGATGAAGCCACGCTCGATTTCATCAAATTCCTTTCGCGCCGCATTACGCGCACGTCCTGCCTGTTCATACTCACTTACCGCGATAATGAGATCCATTCGCGCCATCCGTTGAGGGCTGTGCTGGGCGAGCTGGTGCACGATTCTTTTACACGGCTGCAGTTAAGTCCATTGTCGAGAGAAGCCGTTGAAAAAATGGCCAGGGAAAAAGGATACCGCGGCGAAGAGCTGCGCCATGTGTATAGCGTTACCGGGGGAAATCCGTTTTATGTGAATGAGATCCTGGCCAGCTACAGCCAGGGCGTTCCGGAGAATATCAAGGATTCGATTTTATCCGTTTATAACCGGCTGGATGAAAAGACAAAATATTTCTGGGATATCCTGTCCGTGCTCCCTACCGGTTTGGAGATCCGCTATCTTGAAAAGATGGATCCGCAATATGCCATCGCCCTCGGCAACTGCATGGACGCGCAGATACTGGTGCCGATCCAGGATCAGCTCTGGTTCAAGCATGAATTATACCGGAGAACGATCGAAGAATCCCTGTCGCCTTTCAAGCGGCTGGCGCTGCACAAAAAGATCCTCGATCTTTTCCGGGAAAGCTTCGAGGCAAACGGACAGATCGAGCGCATCCTGCATCATGCCAAAAATGCCAATGAGTATGAGCTGATCGTGCATTATGCCCCGCTGGCTGCTGTTCAGGCTGCAGCGGTCGGCTCGCATATCGAAGCTTCAAAATTGTATTTGTCGGCCATTGAATATTACCAGGGCAACGATAAAGACATCCTGCTCCGGTTTTATGAGCCCTACGCTTATGAATGTTATCTCACCAATCAGATCAAGGAAGCGATCATTTACCAGGGAAAGGCGCTGGCCATCCTGAAAGAAAAAATGGATACGGAGAAGATAGGTGATGGCTTACGCTTTCTTTCACGCCTTTGGTGGTACGACGGCAACCGCAGGCAGGCGGAAAAGCTGGCCAGGGAATCCATCGAAGTATTGGAAAAAGAACCGGTATCGAGGGCAAAGGCCATGGCATACAGCAATATGTCGCAACTGAGCATGCTTGCGCATCATGCAGATGATTGCATTCACTGGGGAGAACAGGCTATAGCAATGGCCCGCGCGCTGAATAACGAAGAGATCCTTTCCCATGCGCTCAACAATGTAGGCACAGTGCAGGTAGCATCGCCCGAAACACGCAATAAAGGATTTGAACTGCTGGAACAAAGTCTTGCACTGGCATTGAAAAATTCCTATCACGAACATGCAGCCCGGGCATATACCAATATGGCGAGTTCGGCAGTGCAGATGAAAGAATATGCCATTGCCGCAAAAAGCCTGCAGGAAGGGATCCAGTATTGCGAAGAAAGACATCTGGATTCATGGACAAAATACGTGCTCGCATGCAAGGCCAGGCTGAAGCTGGAGACCGGGCGCTGGGATGAAGCCTATGATATCGCCGGTCATCTGCTTGAAGACCTGAACCAATCGGCAGTCATCAAGATCGGGGCGCTCGTTGTGCTCGCCACCATCAAGATGCGGAGAGGCGATGCCGGTGCGCTTCCCCTGTTGCAGGAAGCAAAGGAAAAAGCGATGGAAGCCATGGAGCAGCAAAGGATACATCCCGTTATTTGCGCATGGCTGGAATATGAGTGGATAACCGGGAAAAGATATATTGAAGAGGGAACCCTGGAGCTTGCTATCGGTCTTACAAGAAATGCATCGCATCCGGTGCGGGACAGCGAACTGGCTTTCTGGCTGTTCAAGGCAAGGGAACAAGATAAATCCTTCAGAGAAGAGTACAGCGGCTATAATATGCAGGATAAAACCCAGGCAGCAGCGTTATGGGGCCGGTTAGGCTGCCCTTATGAGCAGGCTCTTTTTTTATTCGAGGGAGATGAAGAAGATAAAAGAAAAGCCATCAGCATCATCCATGACCTGGGCGCAGAAGCAGTATATGAAAAACTGAAACAGGAGATGCGGGATTCAGGCATCAAAAAAATACCCCGCGGCGCTCATGAAAGCACGCGTTCCAATGCAGCCGGGCTTACCCGGCGCGAGCTCGACATCCTGGAACTCCTGAAAGAGAACATGCAGAACAAGGAGATCGCTTCCAGCCTTTTTATTTCTGCAAAAACGGTGGATCATCACATCAGCTCCATACTGTTCAAGCTGGATGTGAACTCGAGGGCCAAAGCCGTTCAGGCAGCCCTCAGGCTGGGCATCATAAAATCGGGAAGCACGCTGTCCTAAAATAGGGAATACCTCTTACCATCGAAAAGGAAAAACAAAGGAACTTCAACCTTATTTATCATTTAACACGCATGGTATGAAAAAATTTATCATTGAAAGAAATTTACCCGGAGCCGGGAACCTGACCGATGAAGAGCTGGAAACCATAGCCAAAACTTCCTGCGAAGCGATTGCCAAGCTGGGCTGCCAGTATGTTTGGGTGCAATCGTTCATTACGGACGACAAGATCTACTGCATTCACATGACCAACGATGAAGAAAAGATCCGCGAGCATGCGCGGC
>CAYYZJ010000285.1:0-3214 GCA_964475615.1 uncultured Flavitalea sp.
TCACGGGTTAATTAAGGCATATTCGCACAAAACAGTTTTTAATCTACCATTTTTACTCCGTTTTCATATTTTATCCTAAATTGTTCCCTATTTTAAAACAGTTTAGTCTATGTATCGAATTGCTTCCCACCGCTCCAAAACCATTCTCCTTTCTTCCCTGTTGATTATCCTGGCCTCTGCAGAAACCGTGATGGCGCAGGACAGTAATATGAAACCCGAGTTCACCGAATATTATGAACCGGTGCCGAGAAAAGTAGAGCCGGGAAAAAATCCCGGAGAACCGCCTTCCGATGCCATTATTTTATTCGACGGCAAAAACCTTGATCAATGGGTTTCCGTTAAAGACACTACCAAGCCTGCCGGATGGAAAGTGGCCGACGGCATCATCACCGTCGATAAAAAATCCGGCGATATCAGAACCAAGCAAAACTTCACCGACTTTCAACTGCATATCGAATGGCGCATTCCTGAAAACATCACGGGAAGCGGACAGGCCCGCGGCAACAGCGGCATTTTCATGGCAGCAGCTCCCGGCGGCGCCGAATATGAATTGCAGGTGCTCGACAATTACGAAAACAAAACTTACGTGAACGGCCAGGCCGGCAGCATCTACAAACAAACGCCGCCACTGGTGAATGCCAATAAAAAACCCGGCGAATGGCAGTACTACGATGTAGTGTGGACTGCCCCGCGCTTCAATGCCGACGGCATGCTCATCAGTCCGGCAAGGATCACCGTATTCTTTAACGGTGTGCTGGTACAAAATAATTTTGAGCTGAAAGGCAATACTCCCTATATCGGCTTGCCCAGGTATAAAGCACATGGCCCTGCGCCCATCAAACTGCAGGCGCATGGCGATCCAAGCGAGCCCATCAGCTACCGGAATATCTGGGTGAGGCCGTTGTAACGAGCAATGAGCAATCAGTAGCGAGTAACCCTGAAATCTTACTCACTACTCACTTTGATAAACCTCTCCATCCGCAAACTTCTGAATAAGCATCATTTTTTTGTTCTTCAGGATGCTGGACAATGAAAGCAGGTCGGGATTCTCGATTTCGTTGAACCAAATGAGATAATCACCGTGTTCCAGATAATAAAGCTGTACCTCTTTTGGGAAAACGGGCTGGGGCAGCAGATCGGCATAAAGACCGGTAAAAAAATAAACGGCATCCCCGGCATTGGAATAGATCCTGTGCCCCGGTTTGAAAACAGATTTGTTTTTCTGTATGAACTGCACGATCTCCGACTGCGGAAAAGGATCCTCGGTATAACCGGGTATGCCGGCATCCTTCACCCCATCCCAGGTTTCATAATCGGCCGCAAGCTGATTGTATTGAAAGCCGATGGCAAGCCCGGTTCCCAGCGCAACTATCCATAACCGTTGCCTGATCCTATATTTGCCTGCAAGCAGGGGAATCCACCAGGTCAGCGTCCAGATCAGGGGAATGAACAACGGCGAGAGCAGCCTGTTGGTGAACTGCTCATAACGGGAAAAG
Organism: uncultured Flavitalea sp.; assembly: GCA_964475615.1. Taxonomy (GTDB): domain Bacteria; phylum Bacteroidota; class Bacteroidia; order Chitinophagales; family Chitinophagaceae; genus Puia. The sequence continues at coordinate 1,497 of CAYYZJ010000285.1, forward strand.
GTAGCCGAAGCCATCATGAAAAGCGGGTATATGACGCAGAAGGCCGCAGCCACCGTTTCATAAGCAGAAATATGGAAGAACCGGAGGGCAAGAATGAACAGGCCGATGCACACGATGCCGAAGGAATACGCGAGGATAAAACCCATCACTTCATTGTTCTTGGGAACCGGCAGCCAGTCGCTCAGGATCATGCCGAAATAATGCATATTGGTGACAAAGCTGGTTGTTCCTTTCTGCCTCATCCCCGTAAGCGTTCCCGAAACAAAATAGTTCCTGGTGAGGTTGATGATGAGCAGCGGGCAGGATGCAAGGCCGAAAAGAAAAATCTGTTCTGCTTTTTTTCTGAAGCGCAGCCGGTTGTCGGCCAGGATCAGCAATGCCGCTGTTCCGATCAGCGTTACCGCCGCATACCGCGTAACGCAGGCCAGCGCAGTGATTGCGGCGGCCAGCCAGAAAAATTTCATCTTGTGCAATTGCAGGTATCTCCGGAATGCCATGATGAAGCATATCATCTCCAGGATGAACAGCGTCTCCGACCAGATCATGGAATAGATCTCCAGCAGGGAAGGGCTTAGCACGATGCAGCTCAGGATCGTCCATTTATACCATCTCGATGGAAAAACAAATCCATTCATCAGCGCTCCGCTCAGGTAGATGAGGATCGCGAACAATGACCCGTTGAGCACAGGCCCGAAAACCAGCGGATCGAGCCGGGTAATAAAACTGATGATGCCGAGAAAAACGGGATAGAAGGCAGGAAACACAATGACCGGCTGCCCGTCGAACTGGATCAGTCCGCGGCCTGCAATGAAATGCCTGGCCGTGCTGAGGTAAGTAACCGAATCCGGCGATACGCCGATGCCGCTATGCCTTGAAAAAAACTGGATGATGGTAAACCCGATAATCGCTGCAATGATGGAATCGATGTTGCGGAATGGAGCAAAATAACGGGCGACCGGTTTCATGCAGCCTGAATAGTTAAGAAATTGTTGCGAATGTAGGATAAAGAAAAAACCGCAGCAAGAGCCAGGCCAATCATTTCCACATTTTCACATTTCCACATTTCCACATTTTCACATTAATTTCAGGCATTAATTCAACCACATGTCCCCGCGTGGCATATTATCAGCCATCGTTTTTTTATTATTTTCATGTATGCTCCGTGCCCAGCCGTTCGGAGGCAATCCGCCTTCGCTGAAATGGAAGCAGATCGATAATGATACGATCCGGGTTATTTTTCCCGCGGGATTGGAAACGCAGGCCAGGCGCGTGGTTTCCATTGCCGATGCCCTGAACGGCACCACGCTGCCAACGATCGGCAGCCACCGCAAAAAGATCAATATCGTATTCCAGAACCAGACCACCATTTCTAACGGCTATGTACAACTGGCGCCTTTCCGCAGCGAGTTCGAGCTTACGCCGGATCAGAACAGTTTTGAACTGGGCAGTCTTCCCTGGGATCAGCAACTGGTCATCCATGAATACCGCCATGTACAGCAGTACAATAATTTCAGGATCGGCCTTTCTAAAGTTTTTTATTACCTGTTCGGCGAAGGAGGGCAGGAACTGGCCAACAGCCTCTCCATTCCCAACTGGTTCTGGGAGGGCGATGCGGTTTATCAGGAAACGCTGGTGAGCAGCCAGGGCCGCGGGCGATTGCCTTTTTTCTTCAACGGCTATCGCTCGCTCTGGGCAGCAGGAAAAAATTATTCCTGGAT
>CAYYZJ010000286.1:0-3082 GCA_964475615.1 uncultured Flavitalea sp.
TGAAAATGCGTTTAAAGCGATTTTTTCGGAATTCGAATATTCCACGGAGGGGAAGATGATGCAGGATATCGAGATCAAGGCCCTGGAGGATAATATGCCGCAGGGAGAGTACCTGCCGGAGAGCGCGGTGGCCAATAGCGAGATCGCGTTTTCCGAGCTGTTCAACCCCTCGATCCTGGGCTCCAATCTCCCGTCAGGCCCGTATACCAACAGCCAGGGCGGCAGTAACGTGCGGGAGAGCATCCTGATGCAGGTGATCCTGCACGAGTTTGAACGCAAGATGATCCAGCGGTTCATGAGCGTGCCCAAATTTTTCAATGGGTGGAATAAAAAATGGCAAAAGGCGGATGCGTTCTTTGAATTCATCATCCCGGCCACCATTCCGACCACCCTGGATACCGGCGGCAGCACCAAGCCCATGATCCAGGATAGTGCCCCCGGCAATCAGTCAACTCAAAACCCAACGGCCAATGGCACTGATTAAAACCATACAGGAGGTGCGGGCTATCCTTCCACATCTCAGCCGGCTGAGCAATACGGCCAGCCTGCCGAATGTCGATAAAAGCGGCCGCAAGCATATTGTCCCGGTAATCGGCCAGGCACTGTACGATACCCTCAATGCGCATTACAATGCCGCTCCAGCCACCCTCACCTCCGCTGAACAGGCCTTGTTGCCCTTGGTTCAGCTTCCGCTGATTGCCTTCGCCTACCTCGATGACATCGGCCTGATCCATGCCACGATCACCGACAGCGGGATCCGCCGGGCATCCACCACCGAGATGCCCGCGGCGTTTCGGTGGGAAGTTGAGCAGTTGAAAAGCACCCTGGCGGATTATGCTGCCGACGGCATTGAACTGCTCATCGGCTATCTCTACGATAACCAGGCCGATTTCCCGGCCTGGACGGATAGCGATGCCTTTGCCCAAATTGATGGACTGTTGATCAAAACGGCAGAGGATTTCAACCGGCAATACCGGCTCTATCAGCCCTATCGCACGTTTTGGCTGCTCAAAGCGATCATGACGGATGTGGAGGAAAATTATTTGGCCAACCTGCTTGGCCGGGACCTAGTGGCCTGGATAAAAGCCCAGGAGGCAATCCCGGTAGATACCGGCAGTGGTGAGGCGGATATCAAAAAGCTGCTGAAAAAGGCAGTGGCTTTTCTCACCATCCGGCACGCCTGCGACCAATTGCCCATCCGTATAGACCAGTATGGATTCACAATTAGCTATCAATCAGGGGACACGGAGAATCCGGCAGTAGCTGGCCGCGGAGCGGCGCCGGCGTCCGATATTGAACAAAAGAAAAATGCCGCTGAGCGGGACGGGCAAAATTATCTGGCCAAAGCCGCTGATCTGCTAGTGGCTATGGCCGGCGGTGAAGCCGGTGATCCGCCGGATGGCTTCCAGGAGGCCTTTCAGAACAGCCCGCTTCATGTTCCGGTCGATAGCACCCCGCAAACCAATGGAAATGAATACCGAAAAATATTTCGATTTTGAACTATGACCATTATCGAGATCAATACCCGCTTTTACACCTTTCCCACCAGCTACAATGAGCTTAGCCGGCGCCAGCTGCTACGGTTAACGCGCATTTTGTACAGCTCCATGAATATCGCCAGGGCCAACCTGGTCATTCTTAAAACGCTTTCCGGAATAAATGCCATCCGCTTTATGCTGGCTTCGGTCATCGAGCTCGCCGATTATTTTTACCTCGCCGAATATTTTTACGTGCAGAACGACCTGACCAAAAACCTGCTGCCGGTCTACCGGGGCCGCTATGGGCCGGCAGATGATTTCGATAACCTGACCGGAGCTGAGTTCACTTTTACGGAAATGCATTACCATCAGTATATCGAGGGCCGTGATCCGCGGGACCTGGATAAACTTGCCGGCATGCTGTATCGCCGGCCAAAAGCAGGTTATGATAAGCATACCAATCCCGATGGAGATGTGCGCGAACCGTTCAATAAGAACCTGGTGGAGCATTATGGCCGGCAGGTGAAGCATTGGCCGCTCCACATCAAGCAGGCCATCCTCACCTGGTACACGGGGTGCCGGCTTTCGCTGGAACGAAACAATCCGAAGATATTCGGCGGCGAGGGCAGCGAACTCCCGCAATATGGTATGTGGAGCATTATGCGTAGCGTGGCGGAAAAAGGCAACCATGGGTCCTTTGACAAAATTGAAGTGATGCTGATCAAAGAGATCATGATGGAGCTCAATGAAATCGTGGCCGAGGCGGACCGGTTAAAAAATTTCAAGCCCAATGAGTAATCTGCTTTTCATCCCATTCCAGGCATATATCAAGGACCTGTGCATAAAACATAAGCAGGTCCTGCATAACGATGTCTCCAACATTGCGTTCGTGCGCATGCAGAGCCACGATGATCTCAGCGCAATTAAAAGCATTGCCTCCGGCATGCTCGTCATCATGAGCACATTCACTGGGCGGGCCATTGGCGCCCCGGATGATAATATGCTGCAGCAGCATGCCTCACTCATCTTCCTGAACCGGCAGCCCACGGGTACTGGCGATCCGGCCGGCGAGATCGAGGATGCCCAGGAGCTGGCGATGGGCGTGATGTTTGATTTCTATGCCCGCATGAAAAAAGATCAGGCCGATGATGACTGCGGCATTATGCAATACTTGATCAGCGAGCAGATGATCTTCAGTCCCGTAGACGGCCCAGTGCTGGAAGATCACTATGGATGGGAAATGATCATTCCGTTCTCGACCGACGCGCCGGCCTATGACGGCAATAAATGGAACCCATGATTGTCATTGAAGAAAGACCATATCAGTACAACTGGAGCGGCAATGCCATTCATTATAAGATCCATTCGACGGAAGCCGAAGCGGATGCCTCGATCTATTTCGAGGTGCTGGTATGCTTTACCACTTCATTGACTGCTGCGTTCAATGATTTTACCGAGGTGGTCACCTTTCCCTATGTGCCGATCAAGGGTATTGCCAAGATCAATATCCAGGAGATCATCGACAGCCAGTTAGAATTCGGGATGCCGGGCTTTGCCGATGATGCCACCACCCCCTATGAATGCTCTGCGCAGAGCGGCCGGTT
>CAYYZJ010000287.1:0-10784 GCA_964475615.1 uncultured Flavitalea sp.
ATGTTTCTACTGAAAGAGTAAGACCAAACAAAGCTGCAGCAACTGCTCTTTTGGCAAGAGCCTATCTTTATACTAAAGCCTACGATAGCGCAGAAGCCCAAGCCACTGCTGTAATTAATAATGTTTCGAATTACAACCTGATCATTAATTTAGATAGCGTATTTCTAAAAAATAGCACTGAAGCAATTTGGCAATTACAATCGGTCAATACCGGATATAATACTTTTGATGGTTATGACTTTATCCTTACATCTCCTCCCGGATCCGGCCAATTTTTAGTAGCCTTGAGCAGCAATGTGATAAATACCTTTGAAGGAAATGATAACCGTCTTGCACATTGGATAGGATCTTTTACGGCAGACAACATTACTTACTATTATTACCCATATAAATACAAAATTGGTGTATATGATCCCAGTTTGCCGGTCACAGAATATACTATGGTCTTGAGGCTGGCCGAACAATATCTGATACGTGCAGAGGCGAGGGCAATGCGAAATAATATTACAGGTGCGCAAGCCGATTTGAATATTATTCGCGCCAGAGCTGGCTTACCTAATACTTTGGCAAGTGATCAATCTTCTTTATTAACTGCTATTTTACATGAACGCCAAGTAGAATTTTTCTCCGAATGGGGCCATCGCTGGTTTGATTTAAAAAGAACTGGGACTATTGATGCAATTATGTCGATAGTTACTCCACAAAAAGGAGGAAGCTGGAATTCCGATTGGGCTTTATTGCCTCTTCCTTTATCCGAAATAAAGATCAATCCAAACCTAATACAGAATCCCGGCTATTGAAGCAACAACGCTAAACTTTTTATTTACCAATTAAATTATTTTCAAAATGGAGCTATCAAATCGCTTGGCTTTTTTATTCTTCTTTTGGTTGATTATCACTCCGCGTATTGGAAACTGCCAGGAAGCAGGAATAAAATTTGAATCAGGCCTTTCCTGGCAAGAGATTCAGGCTAAAGCGAAAGCAGAGGGAAAAGCTATTTTTATGGACTGTTATGCCACATGGTGCGGCCCTTGCAAATATATGAGCGACAAAATTTTTACATTAAAGGAGGTGGGAGAATATTTCAATTCAAATTTTATTAATGTTGCTGTGCAGATGGATCAGACTGCGAATGATCTCGAAACAGTTCGGCAATGGTACGGGGATGCCAAATCCATTAAAAATAAGTATGAAATAAACAGTTATCCCACTTATTTATTTTTTTCATCCGATGGCCGCATTATCCATCAATTTATTGGAAGCACTCAAACAGGGGCTGATTTTATTGCAAAAGCCTCATCTGCGCTGGATCCGGATAAACAGTATTTTACTCTGATTCCAAATTGGAAAGAGCACAAGGAAGATTCTTCTTTTCTTTTGAATACACTGATTGCTGCAAAGGATGCAGGAGATTTCAAGAATGCAAAAACAATATCAGAATATTATATCAATTGCCTAAAAGCTCCAATTACAAAATATAATATTGAATTACTTTATCCATTTATCGATTCAAAATCGGATAAGGGATTCCAGTTGTATTTAGAGAACGCTTTCAAAATAGATCAAATGATGAATACTACAGATTATGTCGAATATAGATTGGGAACCATCCTTTTTAAAGAGGAGATTGCTCCTCTGTTTACAAAAGGAGATATATCGCTTAACTGGAAAAAAATTTGCAGTGATGTCCAGTATAAATACTCAATGCTGAACAAAGAAGCGCTTCAAAGCACTCTCGATACATGGTTTCAAAATTTCATAGGCGTGGAGATAGACAAGATAATGGATAAACAACAACTGAATCCCGAAGGCTGGGCAACTATCTCAAGAAAATTGAAAAAAAGGTTTCCGGAATATGATTGCGGTCTGGTCATTTTTGATAGAAAAGTGAAATACTACACAGAAAAGAAAATGTGGCCCGAATGCTGTGAAGCCGCCCTCTCCTGTCTTGAACAGTATAGAGGCCGATTGAATAATACAACAATAAATAATATTTGCTGGAATATCATTTTTATGCATTCTAAAGATAAAAAAATTCTGACAGGGGCAACCAGGCATATGATGGAATTAGCAAAAAATTCGCCTGAAGATTGTGATATCCTGGATACTTATGCGAACCTTCTGTATAAAACCGGTAATCAGAAGGATGCCATCCTTCTGGAAAATAAGGTAATCAGCATTGCTGCAAAGAATTCAATTGATGACAAGGAATGGCGAAATAACCTAATGAAAATGGAAAAGGGTGAACCTACCTGGGAGGATAATCCTCCAGCTTCATAAACTGGGAAAATCATAAACAAACATTTAAGCGAATTGAACAATTATTCAAAACAATGGTCTATTTTTTGTAAATTAATCTCTGTCCAAGTTAAATCTTACCAACTGTTATGAGAGCATTCTACTATATCGTCTTTATTTTAATAAATCTTTCAGAATCCCTATTTGCTCAAAAAAAGCCGCTTGATTTTTCAACACCTGAGAGTTGGCCTATAATTGAATCCCCAGCCATCAGCAATAATGGGAAATATATAAGCTATACTATTGCCATTCACAGTAAAGGCAATAATTATATTGTTCAGGCAATTGACCATTCCTGGAAAAAGGAGATAGCTGGAATCGTTAATGCTTCCTTTACCGCAGATAGCCGCATACTGATTTTTCGTAACCTGGGAGATAGTTTGGGCATTGAAGAATTGGGAACAGAAAATATCCGGTACATTACCAATGTAGAAGATTTTAGAATTCCTCAGGAAGGAAACGGGCAATGGCTGTTTTATCAAAAAAAGGATCCCGGTAAGACCTTAGTAGTGCGTAATTTGTTTAATTCAGAAGAAAAGACTTACACAGGTATAACAGAATATCTCATTAATGAAAGCGGGTCGGCCTTGGTGATGAAGGTTGAAACAAAGACGGATAGCCTTTCTGGAACCGATCTTAAATGGCTCAATACGGCTAGTGAAAAACTTGCAACTATATGTCGTAATTGCCGAACAAGCCAATTGGTCTTGGATAAAACAGGAGCGGGGCTTGCTTTTTTTAAAAACGAAGCTCTTAATAATACAGAACTTGAATATTATAAAGAAGGTATGGATAGTGCCCGGGATGTAGCAGGATACAGCACTCCTGGTATGGTTGGTATGAAAATAAAACAAGAAGCACCTGAATTTAGCCAAAAAGGAAACAAATTATTTTTTTATATTGAAAAACCGGATAGCTCCGATAACATAAAACTTGCAGATCCCTCTGTTAAAGTCACCATACAGGGTATGTATGACGAAGTATTTCAATCCGAACAAGCAAAAAAAGGACCTTTTCTTGCTTGTGTAGATTTGGAAACTACAGGTAATATAATAAGGCTGCAACAAGAAAAGGATAACCAAAGGCAAGCCATGGATAATAATGGCAATTGGCTGGTAACAGAAAGCAATATTTTTGGAAGCTACAATGATTATAAATGGCGGGAATCTGCTAGGCCGGATGTTTATCTGGTTTCAACCAAAGATGGTCAACGAAGGCTGTTGGAAAAGCGCCTAATCCATTATGATCTCTCATTTTCAGTGACCGGGAAATATGTAATCTGGTTTGACAGGAAACAAAAGCACTGGTTTTCACATAATACTGACTTAAATATTACGAAAAATATCACCAGTAAAATCAATACACCGGTTTATAGTGAGAACGACAGGCCTGATTTTCCTCTAGACGAAGGAATAGCTGGTTGGCTGGAAAATGATGAAGCTGTCCTGATATACGATCGCTATGATATTTGGAAGGTAGACCCTGAAGGCATCAGGCCGCCTGTTAATCTTACTGGCGGCTATGGGGCCAGAAACAAAATCAGAATGAGGTATATGGATTTCAGTAAAAATCATTCAACATTTATTCATCCACAGGATACGCTGATCCTTTCAGCCTTTGATATGGCCACTAAGGACAACGGGTTTTACCGGCTAACCATGGGAAATAAAGTTCTGCAGAAACTCACAATATCGAGGCATTCTTACAGCTTTCCGCTTTTTGAGCCAAGTTTTTGCGGAGCCCTGTTCCCAGGACCTGTGCTAAAAGCAAGGGATGCAAATGCATATATAGTTGCCCGAATGAGTGCTACTGAATACCCCAATCTGTATTTCACATCTGATTTTCGTGATTTTAAAGCATTGACGGACTTAGCACCCCAAAAAAATTTTAACTGGTACACTACTGAGCTTGTTCACTGGAAACAGTTTGATGGTCGCATGGCAGAAGGGATATTATACAAGCCTGAAAATTTTGATCCTCGAAAACAATATCCAATAATATTTTATTACTATGAAAAAAATGCTTTTGCTTTAAATATTTTCATACATCCGGAGTTAAGTAATGGACAAATGAATATTCCCTGGTTTGTAAGCAATGGATATATTGTATTTGTTCCGGATATCTACTATAAGACAGGGTACCCTGGGAAAAGCGCTTATAATTCAGTAGTATCGGCCGCAATATACTTATCAAATAAGTCTTGGATCAATCGCCATAAAATGGGATTACAAGGACACAGTTTCGGAGGATTTGAAACAAATTATATTGTCAGTCACTCATCTCTTTTTACAGCGGCTGCACCAGCTTCCAGTGTCAGCAATGAAATTGATTTATATGGAGAACTCGAGTGCGGAACATGGTTTTATGAAAGAACGCAAGGGCGTATTGGTGCAACACTTTGGCAAAAGCCTGATTTGTATATAGAAAACTCATCAGTTTTCAAAGCGGATAAAGTAAAAGCCGCTATATTAATTATGCATGGCAAAAATGATGCTACTGTACCCTATTCACAAGGTGTGCAGTGGTACAATGAGCTGCATCGTTTAGGTAAAAAAGCCTGGCTTTTATCGTATACCCAAGAAACTCATGGAATTGACAATCCTAAAAATAAATTAGACTATTCTATCCGTCTTAGCCAGTTTTTTAACCATTACCTCCAAGATAAGCCTGAGCCTACCTGGATGACAGGAAATATACAGGAAGATAAAGAACCTAAGTGATAAGAACTATATATAGTGAAAACTTAGTACAAAAACTAATAACAGATAAAAAAAGGAATGGCTACCAAATAAATTTTTAATTGACAGCCATTCAATCAAAGAACTGCTAATTATAAAACTTATTGAAATTCAAGTTATCATAATGCTTGTGTTACTTTAGTAGTAGGGTTTGAACAGTCTATTCCAGTTCCTGCGCTAGTAAAGAATGTCCAGTGGTTGCTACCTCTTCCAGTAACAAGAGCATTGCCAATTTTGGTGCGACATTTAGTGTGATGTACTCCTCCGGAAATGGGAATAAATGTAGTGTCACATGTTACACATTTTCCTGGTAATTGAACGTGGGCCCTTTTGGATGAAAATTTGTTAGCTACTTTGAATGCCAGGCTGCTTGTCACTGTTATTAACAATGCAGCCGATCCAAGGATGATTTTTGCACTTTTCATAACTAATTATGCTTTTTAGTTCAAAAAGCTAAACTTTAGATAATTATAAGAAGGATGGCCACTCATCAATTGAAAAATGGTAGCCATCCATATACCGAGCATTCTTCTAAAACAAAACTTGCAATAAAATCAATTTCAAAACTCGGATAACCTACTTGTTAAAACAAAGGTTTTATTGAGTGAGTGTTGTTTTGGTGGTGGGATTAGCACAATTTCCGCTTGTCCCAGCACTTGTAAAGAATGTCCAGTGGTTGCTGCCTCTTCCGGTAACAAGAGCATTGCCAACATTAGTATGACATTTGGTATGGTGTGCTCCTCCGGAAATAGGAATATACGTTGTCTTACATGTTACGCATTGTCCGGACAGTTGAACGTGGGCCTTTTTGGATGTAAACTTGTTTGCCACTTTAAATGCCAGGCTGCTTGTTACTGTTACTAATAGCGCAGCCGATCCAAGGATGATTTTTGCACTTTTCATAACCAAGTATGCTTTTTGATTCAAAAAGCTAAATTTTAAGTGATTAAATGACCTACTCTGTTTGCAGGTTTTCGGTTTCCCCTGTTGAGCAGCTCGGTTAACGCGGGCTACCTTTGCCCTTCATGTCTTTATTAGACATAACAGGCCGTTCTTGTACAAGATCTTTATGCAGTTAACTGCCGTGATTAATTGACAATAGTCACTCGGGTAACAGGGTGTGTACAGGTAAAATTTCCCGCCCTGCTTACAGTAAAAAAAGTATAGCGGGAGTACGCCTGCACTAAAGCGCCATTCATGGTCAAACATTGCCGGGTGTGCACCCCGCCGCTCGGGCTATACCATCTATTTTTACATCTCACGCATTGAGCACCGTATGAGCCTGGATGCCCTATTTGTGCGTAAACGTTCTTGGCATTAAACCTGTTTATTTTTGTGAATGCCAGGCTGCTTGTTATTGTTATCAGGGCTGCAGCAGATCCCAGGATAATTTTACCTTTTTTCATATTTGAGGTTTTTTTTAAAATCTTTTCTCCAGTTTTAAATCTTTTCTCCAGCAGGATGGCTGGTATTGCCAAAATAGTTAAAGCTACATTAAACAGTATATGCATTTCCGGCGGTATTTTATTGAGCGCTCCTCCGCAACCGCAAACAACATCATCACTGTTATGAACTAATAAAATCATATAAGCAGTAAACAGCGACATTAAAACAAAGTATGCATATAAACCTATCAACCGCCAGCGCGCATGAATAAGCAATACGGCAATAAATAGTTCAAGAACCGGAATCATCCATACCAACCATCCGGCAATTGGCTTTAAAAAAGGGAATCGTTGTGCCTGACTGAAAAAAGTCTGGTCGCTCAACAGCTTACTGGTTCCTGTATATAGAAATAACATTATAAACAGGATTGTAATACAATAAAGAATTATTTTCCTGACCATCTGAAATCATTGATATTGTCAACTTATCGAATCATTAACGGATGATTGAGAATCCCCGGCTGATAACATCGCAATAGAAAATGAATAATTCCCGAGTTTCCTGTCATCAAGCCTGCTGTAGGAATATTTCCATCTGGCAACCAGTATCTTGAACCATCCTTTTGTTCATGAAAATAATGCAGCAGAAATTGCGCTACCCAGTAAGCCCGATTTCGCCATTCTTCAGACTGGAACACCAGTGCCGCTTCCAAGCATGTTTCGGCATATCCTACAAGACCGGTAGATAAAGTAATATCGCTACTAATGCCAAAAGGAAGATAATTGCTTAAACATTCTTCTGCCAGTCTGCGATATCCGGGTTCACCCAGGACTTCGTAAGCCTTTATCAAATTAAAGACAATTCCTCCAATACCATCTACCAGATCGGTAGAATATAATTTGGTTTTATTGTGCAAATACCAGATTGGTTTACCATCGTTTCTTATTACCTGCCGAGTTAGCCATTCAACGGCTTTAGTAGTGATTTGCCGAATTCTTTCTGTATCCTCACCACTAAATCTTTGACAATATTCAAGCAGAAATAAAATGACCCCTGCTATACCATACCCAAAACCAGTAACTTTAAGAGGAATTTTATTTTTATCTGATAAAGTGATCCAGGAGCCGTCTTTTTGCTGTTGAGCTATTATCTGCTTAATCCTTTGCTGTAATAAAGGCCATACAAAGGTATTGCCCAATAAAGGTATTGCTCTCAACAAGGCTATCCCCTGGCCGGCAACTCCTTTTGCAATACCTATTCCCTGAGTGTTGTCTTTCAGCAAATATGATTTTATTTCTTCCCGGACATCTTCCCCATCAGGTATTAAGCCGTTTTCAATTCCTTCAATGAGGGCTACAGCCATGCCAGCCGTGCCATAATACAAGCCTGCCGGTAATTCAGATAATCGTCTGGCCGTACTTTTGCGAATAAAAGTCAGACTGTTTTCAATCCCTTCCTTGCAGTGATGAACGGAAAATCGCATTTTTTGAGCCTTGGTCAATGACCATAACACTCCGCTTAACCCTTGGAAAAGGTCAGGATATACAGAAACAGATTCCGACTGCTGATATTCGAATCCGGGTAGCTGAATTGTTTTTGACACCCATAAATGTGCTGAATTCATCATTTTCCTGCTGGCTAAGGCCTGCAGGGCATGTTGAATAGTCTTTTTAAGGGCTTGCTGATCGAGCGATATAGATACAGTTATAGCTGATAGTTTAGGATATTCTGCCGGTTGTTCTTCCCTGAATTTATCAAGAGCTTTCCGTATGTCAAAAAGAGTAGGCCTTGCTATAGGGTCTGTACAAAAACATTGAACCACTACATCAATCAGATACTTATCAGAAATAAAGAACTTTAATTGCTCTCCTAATGTATCTGTACTTTTTATTGCGAATTTGCTTGGAGATAGGAATGTCAATATATTAATCAACAAAGCACCAATGCTGTAAATATCCTCTTTAACCGTGGGTCTATTGTTTGCTTCCTGTTCCGGAGACATAAACCCGGGTGTGCCAAGTCTAAAAGGTGGAAGAGGCTTTTGAAACTCTCCTGAATAGGATAGCTCCAAATCAATCATGCATAACCTATCCTTGCTACGAACTAAAAAATTTACCGGTGTAATATCCCGGTGTATATAGCCCTTGACATGCATTCGCTCTATAATACCTAAAACCTGATTGGCAAAATCTATTAATCTCAATCGCTCTGTTTTAGTTAATTCATTCCAAACTCGGTATTTGAAAATGCTGAAAATAGTATTATCCAGTGAAGCGCCTTTAATATATTCCATCACGAGATAAGTATTTCCATTTTCAGTGAATAAGTCATATATGGCTGGTAGAGGGACAACTCCTTTTAAGTTCCGATGAAGCTCGAATTGCCATAATAATCGATCGGCTGCGTCTCTACCCTGGTCGTCAGCGATCATATTTTTCTTACCTTCTTTTATTACACACCACTTTATATGCCACCACTTTTCCAAAAAGAGACCTTTTCTAACAAACCCTTTAGCGTCTTCTTTAAGAAAGGCCATAGGTTTATATTTATCTTGTAGTACTGTTTCCAGTTTAGGAGGTTTTGCAGAAGCAATAGTGGAATAAGGCCAATTGACACCTTTAGGCAGAGTAAAGGGGATGCTGTAAAAATCCTGAACCAGTTCACCGTTTATGTTATAGACACATTTTTCTTCTTTACCATACTCGTTAATACGAATTACCGGGTTACAGGCTCCATATCGAGTATACACTACGGAGCCCAGATGACGATCTGTTGGAATATGAGGCCCTCTAAAACAAGCAGTCAAACCAATTAGCTCTCGAGCTAACTCCAGGGCTTGCAAGTCTCCGGTTGGATAAATGGATAATAATTTCCCAAGTAATAAATATCCTAATTCTCCTCCCGACATCGATCGGGCTATTTTAGCGTTCCGGACTGCTTTAAAAGCAATATTTCTCTGTTTTAGCAAAGGGAGAACCTTGTTCAAAAGATCAGAAAATTGAACTGCGATCACAGAAATGTCAATAATCCATCCTTGTGTCCATTTAATTTCTCCAACTTGCAAATAATAATCCTCTTCTTTTGTATATTCTAGATCATATATCTCTAATAGTTTAGCATAATCCTTTTCTGAAAAACTAACCTGCTTAGTAGATATATTCAACATACTGTCTGCAGTAACTGAGTATCTTAATTCTTGCGGCATATAATATTCCAAAGTAATGCTGTGAATTAGTCACGTGTAGCGGCAACCAAATTATCAATTCCAATTTCCCCATAATACAACTTAACCAATTTCTTTTGTGAATCATAAATGGCTGTATATGGTATGGAACTGGGCTGAAATATTCGAGCGAAGGAGTGCTCATAATCCTTGCCCATCACAATATTTTTATATTGATCAAGATGATAATACTTATAATAATTTTTTATTTCTCCAAAAGGTGCACCGGCCAGAAAATAGATTTGAACATTCTTTAAAGCATTAATGTTATCCACAAGCAGTTTTGTTTCTGCTTGGCAGTGAATACAGTCTGGTCGAAAATATAACATGATAATGGATTTACCTGGGGGAATTTGCTCAGCCTGGATAATTGTAGCACTATCCATAAGCAACATCTTAAAAGAAGGCAATTGCGAAATATTGGATAGATATTCCTTACTCTGTTCCGTATGACATGAAAAAAGAAAGAGCAGAGAAACTGCACAGGTTATACTTTTCATATAATGAATTGAATAGGTTTAAAATTTAAACATTGGATAATTCAAGGTTAGCTGAATTAATTATTAGATCAGCTGATTTTCTAGATTCTGTTTCTTTTTTATCAAGGAACTCAATAAGGAGTAAAGGGAAAGCAAGTGTAATAATCATAGGAAAGAATTGGTATCGTAAAACAATGATAGTAGTGAACACACAAAAGCAAAAATTAGCTATTAAAAAACTTATGGTCAGTAATAAGGCAGCTTTAAATTCCCGGCTCATTGCCGTGTATTGCTTTTTTATAAATAGCCAAACTAAGCTCCCTAAGAAAAAAGCATTAAGAAAAAGAAAAATATATGGGAATGGGGCAAGTACATATCCTTGCATTTCTTTCGATATTGCGGTGATCTCAGGAGTTTTAAAGTCAAACCAATCCTGAACATTAGCTGGCACGCCGTCTATTCCAAGGTTATAGATTTCAAGCTTTTCCAGCGGAGGGAAAAAATAATTCTTGGTATTTACAAGTATAAAATAGCGGGCAAAGGCAACAGGATATTTCTCGATCAGATACCTGCCGTACGTATCGAATACGGCTGACGACCACCCCCAGGCCTTGATGTCTTCATACTCATTCTTAGGTTTGTAATGAATTAAATAATATT
>CAYYZJ010000288.1:0-3535 GCA_964475615.1 uncultured Flavitalea sp.
ATGATCATGATGATGAATGCAATGCCGGACATGGAAAGAAAAGGCAGCGCGCTATCCAGCCATTTGGCTTTGCCGTGAAATAATTTATTGAATACAAGTCCGGCCAGGATAGGAACGATCACGATCCTGATAATATCCAGCATCATGTCCGTTGCATTTATCCGGATAAAAGCCCCTGCCAGCAGTTTCATCAACAGGGGAGTGACCAGCGGCGCCAGCGTCGTGGATATTGCAGTGATGCTGATAGACAAAGCAAGATTTGCCCTGGCCAGATAAGAGATCACATTCGATGCCATGCCATTCGGAGAGCAGCCGATCAGGATGATGCCTGCCGCAATTTCCGGAGGAAAGCCGCTGATATTAGCCAGCGTAAATCCCAGCAAAGGCATGATGATAAAATGGCTGCAAACGCCGATGATCACTCCCCTGGGCATTTTGATCACATTCACAAAATCGCCGAAGCTCATGGAGGTGCCCATGCCGAACATGATGATCTGAAGCAAGGGAGTGATCAGCACAGCCAATTTGAATCCATTGAATTCCCTGAACTGCTCCGGATAATAAAGCGCTGCAGTAACGGCGCCGAAAATAACAACCGTATATGAAAATCCTTTTAGTGAAGCAAAGCCGCGGAAACCGATGGCCAGTGCAATAAAAAAACCGATCAGCAAAGGGCCGGCTGCTCCAATCCGTGCGACAAGTATCATCAGTAAGGCGGCAACCAGCAAAACAGCAGCAAGGCCAAGGAATAGTTTATACCCGTTTATTTTCATATAATCAAGCTATCGTTTACCAGGTTCTTTTTTTCATGAATTCATCCAGTTGAGCGCGGGTCAGTTTTCCTTGTTCCGGATGTTGGCTCAGCCATTTCATGAAATCATCTTTGATGGCATCCGTCCATTCATTGTCTATCTGACCGGCTGTATATTTACCCGATTTGAGCACCTCGTGGCTGTATTTATCCCGCAGGTCGATGAACTCTGCGGTTGCCACTACTTTCTCTGCAAGATGCGCCGGAATAAAAAGCACGCCTTCTTTTTCGGAGATCACCAGGTCGCCGGGCAACACGATGGCATGACCGATGCGGATCGGTGTATTCAATCCCATCAGCACCACTGCTTCCAGGTAAGAAGGATCGAAATCGCGTACGAATGCATTGAATCCTTTTATGGCGCTTAATCCGGAAAGGTCTCTTGCGGCTCCGTCAAAGATCACTCCATTACCCGATCTCGTAAAAATGGCATTGCCGAGATTATCCCCGATGAGCGTGCCTCCTGCAATTTTCCCGAAACAATCGGCCACATAAACATCTCCTTTGGTCAGCATTTGTATCGGCCAGGAATTGGTATTGCCTGAGCGGCCTTGCGCCGTTCCGCGGTCTTTGATATTTTTTTCGATATCCGGGCGGCTGGGCATATAGCAGGCAGTGAGCGCCCTTCCAACTACTTTGATGCTGTCGTTCGCCGTTTTCCAGCCGCCTTCAAACTGATTATTGTATCCTTCATTCTTCAAAACGGTCCAGGCTTCTTCGATGCCGATATTTTTGGCCCTGTTCACGATATCGTCTGGTATCTTCGGACGTCCGTCTTCAAAACGCTCGCCTTTCCATTGCGAAGTGAGAAAGATCAGCTCTGCTTTCGCCATTTGCTGGGCGCCGGCGCCAATGACAGACAAGAGCAAGCCCGTTAAACAAATAATACTGAGCTTCATGACCGCATTTTAAATATAGGCAATACAATCCATTTCCACCAGCGAATTGCCGGGCACTCCGCCTTTGGCAACGGCCACCGTTGTACGCACCGGCGGGTTCTTTCCAAAGCGGCCTTTATATACATCGTTCATGTCTTTGTAATCCTTGATGTCGTCGAGGAATACGGTTACCTTCAGCACTTTTTCCATGGAAGAGCCGGCTTTGATGAGCTCGGCCTCCAGCTCCTTGAGCACATGATCCGTATGCGCCTTGATATCGCCTTCGAAATGCGCGCCCTTGCCGGCTATGAATACCAGGTTGCCCAGTATGGTATGACCGGAGAATAAGGGAACATCCTGCTCATAGACCACATTGGATGTCTTTTTTTCAGCCGTCCCGGATTTTGCCATTGCTTTTGCCGATAATCCGATGCCGGTGATGCCGGCAAAAGAGACCATCATTTTCTTCAATACAGACCTGCGTTGTGTTTTCATGATTATTTTTTGTTTGAGTTTACAATAAATGAATAGGCGCTCTGCCTGCAGCATACAGTGGAAAGGTTGAGTTGTATGATCGGAGCATTTTCCGTAGCGCTGAAAAAATATTCGTCTTCTTTTACCAGACCTTTTCCTTTTTCTTTTTCCACAGGCTCGTATTTATAATAAATATAGTACCCGGCTGTATCCACTATCCTGTAAATGGAATGCTGATAAAACCGGTAGCTGCTTCCGTTTTTCCGGTATCCATATACCTGGCCTTTATCGAATGCATATTTTTTTCCGCCGGATACAACATACCCTTTTGCAGAAGAAAAGAAACTGTTCAGCTGTATTTTATCCGATTTATTTTTCCCCAGGGGATAGGTGAGCCTGTTATGTATAAAATCGTCTGAGGTCAGATACAGGCCGGAATGATCCTGCGCCATTCCGCGCATACTCACGGAAATCAATACAGCCAGTGCAACAAATAATTTGAACGTTTTCATATTGTTTATTTTTTAGCAGGTAACAATTCATTGATGTCATATTTAATTCCGCCTTTGATAACGGTGTTGACATTCCAGGCATCGCTGATATTCCTGAGCGGATCGCCGTCAACGATAACCATATCGGCGAGCTTGCCGGGCTCCAGCGATCCGAGGTCTTCGTCCACACCCACATTCCTGGCTGCATTGATCGTGGCATCCTGCAATGCCCGGTATGGAGAAAGCCCGGCCTGCACAAAAAGCCATAGCTCGGCATGCAGGCTGGTTCCGTAAGGCACCTGCGGAGAATCCGTGCCGGCAGTAACCCTGCCTCCGGATTGCATGACCTGGAAAACCGTTTTCTGGAAATCATTCATGAACCCGTAATTGGAAGCGGATGCACGTCTTACCCAGTTGTCGCGGTATCTTTTTGAATTAAAGGCATTGTATTGAAGGTTGCCGGCCAGCTCTGTATTTTCCATCACCATTTTATTGTAGCCTCCCATTACGATAGTAGGTGTGATATTGATTCCTGAACGGGCAGTGATCTGCAGCGCATCGTCATATACTTTATGCAGCCCGCTTTGCCGTTGCGAATATCCCCTTCGGCTGGTGCCGGCAAGATGCTCCACTGCATCCACATTATAGGAAGCAGCAGGATACAGTTCATGAGAAGATACCGGTATGCCCATGCGGTGCGCGGCAATGACGATCTCTTTTTGAATGGAATCGGGCATGCGCACATACGTCTTCACCAGATCATAACCCAGCCTGCGGATGCGTTCCAGCTCCAGCCTCAGATGATGACTGTCGGTAACGCTGTTGGACAAGCCATAATAAACACGGCTGCCGTCGGTAAGCACACCGGTAAAAAATTCTCT
>CAYYZJ010000289.1:0-1716 GCA_964475615.1 uncultured Flavitalea sp.
GAGCTTTGGGCCGGATTGAAGGAGGCCATCTCGGCGGCAGGATGGGCAACTGGTACAGCCAGTTCGGGCTCAGCGTTCCCTACTGGAAGAATGATACCCTTAGGTTCCGCGGCCTCCCGGTAACGGATACCATCACCCGAAATTTTTACGGCCAGTTCATTCCGGCCCTGACCGCGCATCTGAAAGAAAAGGGATGGGATAATATCTATCTTCAGCATATCTGCGACGAACCGGAGGAAGGCAATGAAAAAAGCTATGCGGAGATTGCTGCCTATATCAAATCATTGTCGCCCGGAATCAAGACCATCGATGCCGTTCATTCGCATGGCGTGGAGAATACCGTTGATGTGTGGGTGCCCCAGCTCGATTTCTTCCATACCGACTATGATTTTTACAAGCAGCGCAAAGACGCCGGCGACGAGATCTGGTTCTATACCTGCCTGGCGCCACAGGGCGAATATGCCAACCGGTTTATCGAGCAGCCGCTGATCAAAACAAGATTATTACACTGGATCAATTTCCGTTTCGGCGCCACAGGTTATCTGCACTGGGGCTGGAATTTCTGGAGCAGCGATCCGCTCAATGAAACCTCGGGCATTATTCCGGAAGCAGGCAATATCATGCCGGGCGGAGATGCGTTCATTACCTATCCGGGCCATGGAGAGATACTCAGCTCCATCCGCCTCGAAGCCATGCGCGACGGCATCATGGATTATGAGCTGCTGAAAATGCTCGAAGCCAAAAAGCCGGAAACAGCCAGGGAAATTTGCCGGCAAACAGTATATCAGTTCGATAGATACGACCTCGATATCAAAAGCTTCCGCGCAAGAAGAAGGGAGATATTGCTGTGGCTGAGCCAGTAGATGTTTACAGTTTACGGTTTTCAGTTTCCGGTTGATGAATGTTCAAATTAATCACGCATTCATGATTCATGCGGAACAACTGTAAACCGTAAACTATAAACTGTAAACTTATTTCACTTTTGTGATCTTCAGCAAATTTGTGGGCAGATGCAGTTGCACCGGGAGGCTTCCCGTATTCACCACTACATCGCCGCTTTTGATGAAGCCCCGCGCTTTCAGTATCTCTATCTCATCGTCGATGATTTCATCGATGCTGTTCTCCTCTTCATAAAAAAATGCGCGAACGCCCCAGCTCAGGCTGAGCTGGTTGATCAATGTTTTTTCCTTTGAGAAAATATAGAGCGGCGATTTGGGCCGGTAGCTCGAAAGCATGAAGCCGGTATATCCGCTCTGCGTCATGCCGATCAGGGCGTCGGCATTGGAATCCTTGGCCAGCTTGCAGGCATTGTAACAGATGGCATCGCTGAGAAAGTATGGCGAATGCGGCTGCTGCGCCAGCTCGTCTTCGCGGTTATAGTTATAATCCGTTCTTTCTACTTCCATAATGATCTTGCGCATGGTTTCCACCACCAGCGTGGGGTAATTGCCGGTTGCGGTTTCGGCGCTCAGCATCACGGCATCCGCGCCTTCCAGCACGGCATTGGCCACATCGGTGATCTCGCTGCGGTTGGGCTTGATGCGGTCGATCATGCTTTCCATCATCTGCGTGGCCACGATCACGGGCTTGGCGCGATGGATGGATTTGCGGATGAGCTGCTTTTGTATCAAAGGCACCTGCTCTATGGGAAGCTCCACACCCAGGTCGCCGCGGGCCACCATGATGCCGTCGGATTCGAGAATGATCTCACGGATA
>CAYYZJ010000290.1:0-15002 GCA_964475615.1 uncultured Flavitalea sp.
AAGGTGGAAGAGAAATTCCTTGAACTGTTTTCCCAGGGAAAACTCAATGGAACGGTTCATACCTGCGTTGGACAGGAGTTTTCGGCCATTGCATTCGCCGGACAGCTGAAGAAAAAGGATTTCATCTTTTCCAATCACCGCTGCCATGGGCATTATATTGCTTTTACCGGCGATATAAGAGGATTGCTGGCCGAACTGCTGGGCAAGGCTTCAGGAGTATCTGGAGGCATCGGCAGCAGCCAGCATTTATGCAATAATAATTTTTTCTCCAACGGCATACAGGGAGGCATTGTTCCTGTAGCGGCCGGTTATGCGCTCGGCAATAAATTGAAAAAGAATGACGCCATTGGCATAGTGTTCATCGGCGACGGCACTCTCGGCGAGGGCGTTTTGTACGAAACGATGAACATCATCTCCAAATGGCAGATCCCGCTGCTGATCGTTTGCGAAAACAACCACTATGCACAGTCCACACCTCAGTCCGTTAATCTCGCAGGAGATATAGAGGCCAGGGCGGCGGCATTCGGGATAAGAACATACGCAGGCAATACCTGGGAACCCGAATCACTGATCAAACAAGCCCGCAAAGCAATAGATACTGTAAGGGAAGAAACCAAACCGGCTTTCTTTCTCGTAGATACATACAGGCTGAATGCACATTCAAAAGGCGATGATGATCGCGATCTGCTGGAACTGCAGCAATTCAGGGAAAAGGATTTTCTGAACATTTTCAGCCATGAATCATCAGTTTACTATAATAAATACCTGGACACTATAACCCGGGAAATCGATTTCATGGTAGATAAAATTCTCCAGGAAGAAGACCTGCCTATTCACCGGTATTATGAAAAAAATGAACGGCCTTCCGGCGACAACTGGAAAGAAATAAAGCCTGTCAATAAAAGACAGGTAGAGCTGATCAACCATGTTTTCCGTCAAAAACTGACCGACAACGATAATGTGGTTTTTCTCGGTGAAGATATCCTTTCGCCCTATGGCGGTGCGTTTAAAGTCACCAAAGAGCTTTCATTCCTGAAACCGGAAAGAATATTCTCAACGCCCATCTCTGAAGCAGCGATCGTTGGCATTGCCAACGGACTTGCATTAAATGGATTCAAGCCCGTTGCCGAGATCATGTTCGGCGATTTCATGACCCTTGCATTTGACCAGATCGTTAACCATGCGTCCAAGTTTCACCACATGTTCAACAAAAAAGTTTCCTGCCCGGTAGTAGTCCGAACGCCAATGGGCGCAAGAAGAGGATATGGGCCAACGCATTCCCAAACGCTGGATAAATTCCTGGTGGGGATAGACAATGTAAAAACAGTTGCATTAAATACGTTTATCGACCCGGCCCTTATTTATGAACCGGTTTTCAAAGAAGATCATCCTGTATTGGTGATCGAAAACAAAACCGATTATGGAAAAAAGATCCTGGCTCACCAATCCGGCCGGTTTATCTACAGGTGCAATGAAGATGTTTATCCGGTTGTCAGGATCAGCCCGGCTGTTTCCGCGCCCGATATTACCCTGGTGGCCTACGGAGGAATGGCAGAGATCACCGCAGAAGCACTGGAAGATATTTTCCTGGAGACCGACCTGAAGCCCGAGCTGATCGTTCCTACCCTCATTTCGGAATTGCCCGTGCAACTGATAAGCGAAGCGGTGCGGCAAACCGGCAGACTGGTCGTTATTGAAGAAGGAACAATGTTCGCCGGCATCGGGAGCGAACTGGTTGCTTCCGTAATGGAAAACATCCAGGAAAAGATAAAGGTAAAACGCATTGCGGCATACCCTGTTCCTATACCTGCCGTAAAATCGCTTGAAAATACAGTGCTCCCCGATAAACGCCGTATTATCAGGGAAATCCAGGAAAATTTTTGACAATGGCGCTATTACAGGAAATAAAAGTCCCCTTGCTCGCAGTAAACGATACCAGCCTTACTGTGATGGAGATCGGCTTTGCCAATAAAGACAAGGTAAAGAAAGGCGACAATATCCTGGTCTTCGAAACTTCCAAAACCACTTATGAGGTAGAAGCGGAAACGGACGGATATATTCAATATCTGTGCGAAACCGGCGCCGACTATGAAGTGAATGAAATTGTTGCCAGGATTTTCAGTGAGGAAAAAGATATTGCAGATACTAAACAAACAGCATCGCGCGGCCTCAATGGCGAAGCCTTCATCAAAAAAGCAAATAAAGAATCCGAGCATCAGATCGCATGGCAGGGAGAAACCTTGTTTTCTGCAGAAGCCATCCGGCTGATTGAATCGTCGGGCATCGGCATGGATAGGTTCCGCGGCAAAGACCTCGTTAACAAAAGAGATGTTGAGGAAGCGCTCGGCGTGCACAAGCAAAAATCCGCCCCGGCCTCAACTCCGGCCCCCAGCCAGTTCAGCTCGCCTGACTGGAATGATAAAATAACCACAGAGCGGCTGCCGTCTTCAAAAAAAAGAGAAATAGCCTATTTGTCCGAAGTGCAGTCTGCGGGGTTAACCAGTACCATCAACACTGCCGTGGAAACAGCCGGCATTTTTGCACATATCAATCAATCCCTCAAATACTTTAAGGATTCACTTCTGCCGGTCATCATATATGAAACAGCAAGGCTGCTGAAAAAGTATCCCATGCTCAATGCCTTTTTCAGCGAAGGCAGTCTGATCTTCTATAAACAGGTCAACATAGGCTTCGCCATAGATATGGGGAAGGGACTGAAAGTGGCGAAAATTACCGATGCCGATCAAAAAAACATTCATGAGATCGAAGAGGAAATGCTGGGATTATCGAACCGGTATATAGACGACAACTTATCGATAGATGATCTTACCAACATAGGCTTTACAATAACCGATCTGTCGGCTGAAGGCGTTTTATTCTTCCGCCCATTGATCAACATGATGAATAGCGCTATTTTGGGAATATCTGCAATCGATCAAAAGCTGCAGCGCTGCATACTGAGTGTTACATTCGATCACCGGGTAACGGAAGGAAAGCCTGTGGCACAGTTCCTTGGCGAACTCAAAAAAAGAATTGAATCGTACAGTGGCGCTGTGCTGCCGGTTCATGAGATCATTTGCCACAAATGTTACAGATCATTAAAGGAGGATCTTGGCAATACAGGATTTATGAAATGCATTACGCCCGAAGGAAAAGAAGGATATATCTGCCAGTCCTGTTTAAGCGGATTTTAACCAATGGAAGAAAAATTAAAAGAGATCATATCGGTTTATATCAATGTTCCCGCCGACAAGATCGGCCCTGCCACTGTTATCGACAGGTCGGCGGTGAATAATTCCATCATGTTGCACCGGATGTATGCCAGGCTGGCTGAAGCAGGCATCCGGGTAAATGACTATTGGAGTATAAATAATTTTGGAGGATTGATAAAAAGGATCAATGGAGAAATGCAGGCTGATCATATTCCGGTTGATATTCCGGATCAGCTTGTGAGCAGCAATGGTTCGGAAGATTACGGAAATATCGGTATCGATATTGAAGACATTGCCGCCATGCCTGAAACGAACGATTTCCGGGAAAATGAATTTTACAAAATGAATTTTTCACCTGCCGAAATCGCTTACTGCATTCTCCAGCCCCGGCCATACAGTTCTTTCGCCGGCCTGTTTGCAGCCAAGGAAGCTATCGTCAAGGCCAATAATGCCTATAAGAATTACCCCTTTAATTCCATCAATATAGAGCACACTCCTGAAGGAAAGCCATATCATCCGGCATTTCGGTTGTCTATTGCTCATACCGGCAGCCTGGCTATTGCTGTTGCGGTGAAGCCTGATGTTTCTGTTGTAAATCCACAAGCCGTTCCGTCAGCAATACCTGAAAAAAAGAGCGGACATTCTGTATATGGATTTATTGCTTTGGTGTCTTTTATATTGGCATTGATAGCGCTTTTTATTGCGTTAAAACATTAAGCAGTTGCAGAAAATCCATGAAGATCTCCATCATCACCGCCACCTACAATAGCGCCGCCACCATAGCGGATACGCTGAGCTGTATCAGCGAGCAGGAGGGAGCGGATATAGAACATATTATTGTCGATGGCCGGTCTACCGACAATACCCTGAACATCGTTGCCCGCTTCCCGCATGTTGCCCGGGTCATTTCAGAAAAGGACGACGGCATTTATGACGCCATGAACAAAGGGATCGCGGCAGCTACAGGCGAAGTGATCGGGATCCTCAATTCGGATGATATTTATGCCAATAAGTTTGTGTTGTCAAAAATTGCCGCCATCTTTGAGAACGACAATGTTGATGTATGTTATGCCGACCTGCAGTATGTGCAGCAGCATGATGTAAACAAAGTAATAAGAACCTGGAAATCAGGAAAATATAAACCAGGGTATTTTCACCTGGGCTGGATGCCCCCGCATCCTACGGTGTTTGTTCGCCGGAATGTTTATGAAATAACAGGCCTTTTCAATACCAGCCTGAAAAGCGCTGCGGATTATGAGCTGATGCTGCGTATTTTTGTAAAACACCGGTTCAATATCCATTACCTCCCCGAATTCATCGTAAAGATGAGAACAGGAGGCATCAGTAACGCTTCATTTGCTCATCGGATACTTGCCAATAAGGAAGACCGAAGGGCCTGGAAACTCAATGGTCTTCAACCCGGGTTTTTTACGTTGTACCTAAAACCCATCAGGAAAATAACCCAATTTTTAAAAAGATAACTATGTCAAAAGTCGCATTGATTACAGGCGCTACCGGACAGGACGGTGCTTATTTGAGTGAACTGCTTCTGCAGAAAGGATATACTGTTCACGGCCTTAAAAGAAGGAGCTCGCTTTTCAATACAGACCGAATCGACCATCTGTACCAGGATCCCCATGAATCGCATGTTCATTTCAGGCTTCATTACGGGGATCTTACCGACAGCACCAACCTTATCCGCATCATCCAGGAAATACAGCCCGATGAGATCTATAATCTCGCCGCCATGAGCCATGTTCACGTGAGCTTTGAAACTCCCGAATATACCGCCAATGCCGACGGCCTCGGCATATTGCGCATACTCGAGGCCGTTAGATTGCTGGGGCTGATCAAAAAAACAAAGATCTACCAGGCATCCACATCCGAATTGTATGGACTGGTGCAGGCGGTTCCGCAAAATGAAAAAACGCCATTCTATCCACGTTCTCCCTATGCAGTGGCCAAGCTGTATGCTTACTGGATCACCGTCAATTACCGCGAGGCCTACGGCATGTTCGCTACCAACGGCATCCTGTTCAATCATGAATCTCCCTTGCGCGGGGAGACTTTTGTAACCAGAAAAATAACCAGGGGCGTTGCCAAGATCGCACTGGGGCTGCAGGACAAGATATTCCTCGGCAATCTCGATGCCAAGCGCGACTGGGGCCATGCCAAAGATTATGTGGAAGCCATGTGGATGATCCTCCAGCAACCCAAGCCGGAAGATTATGTGATCGCCACCGGCGTTACCACTACCGTACGCGATTTCATCAGGATGGCCTTTGAAGAGATCGGCGTGGAACTGGAATTTGAAGGAAAAGAGGAAAAAGAAATAGGTATTGTTGCCGCAAGCCATAATCCCGAATTCCAGATCAAGACAGGAAAAAAAGTGGTGGTAGTGGACCCGAGATATTACCGGCCTACGGAAGTAGACCTGCTCATCGGCGATGCCAGCAAGGCCAGGAAGCAGCTCGGCTGGAAACCCAAATACGATCTGCAGGCCCTGGTCAGGGAAATGGTGAATGCCGATGTGGAATTATTCCGCAGGGAAAAAATATTGAAGGAATCGGGTTTTTATGTGAAGAACCAGTATGAATAAAAATCTTTCAGCATGAACAAACAGGATAAAATATATGTGGCAGGCCACAGGGGCATGGTGGGATCAGCCATCACAAGAAAACTTAAATCGGAAGGATTCGGCAACCTGCTTTTAAAAACATCTTCCGAGCTCGACCTGCGCAATCAGCAGGCAGTTAACGATTTTTTTGAGGCTGAAAGACCGGATTATGTTTTCCTGGCTGCCGCAAAAGTAGGAGGCATTCTGGCCAATAATACATACCGGGCCGAGTTCCTTTATGACAATATCATAATCGAGAGCAATATCATTCATGCCGCCTACAAGACCGGCGCAAAAAAACTGATGTTCCTCGGATCGTCGTGCATTTATCCCAAGCTGGCCCCGCAGCCGTTAAAGGAAGAATACCTGCTGACCGGCGAGCTGGAGCCTACCAATGAACCTTATGCCATCGCCAAGATCGCCGGGATTAAAATGTGCGACGCCTATCGCTCCCAATACGGATGCCATTTCATTTCCGTTATGCCTACCAATCTCTACGGCCGGAATGATAACTATGATCTCAACAATTCGCACGTGCTGCCTGCGCTTATCCGCAAATTTCATGAAGCAAAGATCAATCATGCCCCGGCCGTAACCTTATGGGGCACAGGCACTCCCCGCCGCGAGTTTCTATATGCCGACGACCTGGCCGATGCCTGTTATTTTCTCATGCAGCATTATGATGAGCCGGGATTCATCAATATCGGCGCAGGGGAGGATATTGAAATAAAACAATTAGCTTTACTGATCAAAAGCATTATTGGCTATACCGGCGAAATCCGGAACGATCTTTCCAAGCCCGACGGCACCCCCAGGAAACTGATGGACAGCACCAAGCTCTACAAAATGGGCTGGAGGCCCAGGGTCAGCCTGGAAGAAGGCATACGGAAAGCATATCAGGATTTCGTCAGTACTATGGTGAGTAGTGAATTGTGAATAATGATGGCCTCCCCCCAGGCTGTTTTTAATCTGTAATTATGTTCTCGATCTTCCAAAGGAAAACGCCTGCTCCTGCCGACCTGTCTGAAGTTCAATGCGACATGCATTCCCATCTCCTTCCCGGCATCGACGATGGGGCTGCCGATATGGATACTTCATTGCAACTGATCAGGGGCATGCATGAGCTTGGCTATAAAAAGCTCATCACTACTCCGCATGTGATGTGGGAAATGTTCAAGAACACCCGCGAAAAGATCCTGGCCGCTTATCAATCGGTCAGTGAAAAGCTGGCGCAGAGCCAGATTCCCGTTGAACTTGCAGTGGCCGCCGAATACTATATGGACGATCATTTTGAAGAGATACTGAGAAAGGATGAGCCCCTGCTCACCCTGCACGACAATATGATTCTGGTTGAATTTTCTTTCATCCGGCAGCCCACGGATCTCAAAGAGATGCTCTTCAAACTCCAGATCAAAGGATACCAGCCTGTGATCGCCCATCCGGAAAGATATCTCTATTTCGGCGTCCATAAACATTGGTACGACGATTTGAAAGAACAGGGCTGTCTTTACCAGGTGAACCTGCTTTCCCTCTGCGGCTATTACGGCAAAAAGCAGGAGGAGCTCGCACACTATCTCATCCGCAAAAAATATGTCGACCTCATCGGCTCAGACCTTCATAATGCCCGCCATCTCCAGATCATCAGGGCTTCTTCCTCCATCATGGACGCGGTAAAAAAAATGCTGGATACCGGCCTGATCCAGAACTCCCAGTTATAACTTCCCGCCGCCTGTAAATCCCCACTGCCGCTGAACGGCGATTGTCATCATTTTATCATTTTTTTCACAATTCCGCTTTCTCCATTCCCTGCCCCCGATCCCCCACTCTCTATTTTCTACTCACTATTGACTAAATTTGTAGTGTAAATAATATTTGGATATGCTCTAAAAAGACGAACTATGGCAACTCTGGAATTCAACCAACTGTTGGTAAACAACGCAGAATTTTTAAAACCTTTTGCAATCACACTTACCCGCGATTCGGAAGCGGCAAAAGATCTTTTTCAGGAAACCCTTTACCGGGCACTGGCGAATAAAGATAAGTACAATGTAGGCACCAATATCAAGGCATGGTTGTACACCATCATGCGCAATATCTTTATCAATAATTACCGGCGCAAGGCAAAGCAAAAAACCATTTTCGACAGCACGCCGAACGATTTTTTGTTGAACAATAACCAGGTTGCTGTTGCAGGCACTGCAGAAAGCAATCTGCGCGTAAAGGATATTCAGGCTGCGGTACATAATCTGCCGGAAATTTTCCGTAATCCTTTCCTGTTGTATTTCGACGGATTCAAATACCATGAGATCGCCGACATGCTTCAGGAACCGCTGGGTACCATCAAAAGCCGTATCCATTTTGCGCGCAAGCTGCTGAAAGCGCAGATACAGCGATACTGAAATCATATTCATGCATCAGGAAGTAATATTGGTGAATGAACGCGATGAGCCCATTGGCGTAATGGAAAAAATGGAAGCTCACCGAAAAGCCCTTCTGCACAGGGCTTTCAGCGTTTTTATATTCAATGCAAAAGGAGAGATGCTGCTGCAGCAAAGGGCCAGGAATAAATACCATAGCGGCGGACTGTGGACGAACGCCTGCTGCAGCCATCCTTCGCCCGGCGAAGACATCGGCAACGCCGCCCTGCGCAGGCTCCAGGAAGAACTGGGATTTACTACAGCGCTGAAGAAAATATTCGATTTTACCTACCAGTCGGAATTCGATAACGGATTAACCGAATTTGAATTCGATCATGTTTTTATCGGCACTTATGACCGCGAGATCCATCCCGATAAAGATGAGGTGATCGATTATTGCTTCAAGCCGATGGAAGAGATCCGGTCTTCCCTGGAATCGCATCCGTCAAAATATACCGCCTGGTTTCTCATCGCTTTTCCGCTTGTAGCGAAATGGCTCAAAGAGCATCCGGAGCAAATGGCGGCAAATCGGTAACTTTAAACACTTTCTTTAAAGTTATGATACCGACCAAAACCAGCTTGCTGATTTTTTCTTCACTGATCATACTCGGCAGCATACATGCGCAGGACAGGCTCAGTGGTAAAACCTTTTCCACGCGAACGTCTGTCATGGCGCAGCATGGCATGGCCTGCACCAGCCAGCCGCTGGCAACCATTGCCGCTATCGACGTTCTGAAAAAAGGAGGCACCGCCATCGATGCGGCCATTGCTGCCAATGCAGTACTGGGTGTGGTTGAGCCGGCCATGAACGGCATCGGCGGCGACCTGTTTGCCATCGTGTACGACGCAAAGACGAATAAATTATATGGACTGAATGCTTCCGGCCGCTCGCCATATTCATTAACGCTGGACGAGTTCCGGAAAAAAGGGCTTCAGTATATTCCCAACGACGGGCCTTTAAGCGTGTCTGTTCCGGGATGCGTGGACGGATGGTTCCAGTTGCATGGCCGTTTCGGCAAGCTGCCCATGCAGCAGTTATTGCAATATGCTATTCAATATGCGCGCAATGGTTTTCCGGTAGCCGATGAAGCGGCTTATGTATGGCAGGAATCCAAACAAAAGCTGTCGAAATACTCCGGCCCTGTAAATGCTTTGCTGCCGGAAGGAAAAGCGCCCGCGCGTGGAGAGCTGTTCAAAAATCCCGACCTCGCCAGTACATTGGAAAAGATCGCCGCTCAGGGCCGCGATGCTTTTTATAAGGGAGATATTGCAAGGAGCATCGACGCATACATGAAAAGGAATGGAGGCTATTTATCGTACCGGGACTTGTCCGATCATCAATCCAATTGGATAGAGCCGGTCTCAACAACCTATCGCGGTTATCGCGTTTGGGAGATCCCTCCGAACGGCCAGGGCATTGCCGTGCTGCAGATGCTGAACATTCTCGAAGGATTCGATTTCAGCAAGATCCAATTCGGAAGTCCGGAGCATATTCATCTATTCGTTGAAGCCAAGAAGCTGGCTTTTGAAGACCGCGCAAAATATTATGCCGATATGGATTTTGCAAAAGTCCCCGTTGAGCAGCTCATCTCAAAAAAATATGCAGACGCCAGGCGAAAGCTGATCAGCATGGACAAGGCATCCGACAGTTTTGTTGCCGGCGATTCCAGCCTGCTCAGCGGCGAAACCGTATATCTTACCGTAGCAGATGAACAGGGCAATATGATCTCCCTTATTCAAAGTAATTTCAATGCCTTCGGTTCCGGACTGGTGCCTGATGGATTGGGATTTGCATTGCAGAACCGCGGCCGCCTTTTCAATCTGCAGCAGGGATTCAACAATACCTATGCTCCCCACAAAAGACCTTTCCATACCATCATTCCTGCTTTTGTAACTAAAGACGACAAGCCCTATATGAGCTTTGGTGTGATGGGCGGAAGCTTTCAGCCGCTGGGCCAGGTGGAGATATTGATGAACATGATCGATTTCGGCATGAATGAGCAGGAAGCCGGCGATGCGCCGCGCATAGATCACCAGGGCTCCGCCGATCCTACAGGCAGAAAAGGAGAAGGCGTAGGCCTCATCACACTTGAATCGGGGTTTCCTTATGAAACCATCCGGAAGCTGATGGAAATGGGACATAAGATCGGTTTCGCTTCCGGCAGCTATGGCGGCTATCAATGCATCCGCTACGATGCCGAACACAGAATATATTTCGGCGCATCAGACCCCAGAAAGGATGGAATGGCGGGGGGATATTAGGATGCGGGATGCGGGGCACGGGATGCGGGAAGGGAAAAGATGTGGGATATGGGGCACGAGATGCGGGATACGAGATGCGGGATATGAGATACTAATAATTAATTCTGAGATAGTCGCAACTGAAATAGTAGTAGTAGATATTTTTTTCTCGCATCCCGTGCCCCGCATCTCGCATCCCGCATCTCACATCCCCTTCTTTCCTCTGTTCGATCTGGCCATGCGGGAATATACGGAAAGCTTGCTGTCTGTGAGAAAGCGGAATAGCAGTCCTGTATAGGAAGTATGATATCCAAGCGTGTCGTAATAATTGCGCGCAAGCTTTCTGATCCTGGGTAGTTTATTCCAGGGAACAGAAGGGAAATCGTGATGCTCGTTATGATATCCCACATTCAGGTTCACCGAATTCAGCATGCCATAGTAACTTTTTGTTTCCTGGTCGCCATGCGTTAAAAAATGTTCCTGTATCCAGCGCGCGCCCAGCGGATGCAGGCCAACGGAAAAGAAAAAGCTGGCAATCAAAAATACGGTCGACCTGGGCCCGAGGAAATAAATGAAAAGTCCCATGAAGCTGAACTGTACTATCCAGTTAATGGCCGTCCACCTGCACCAAAGGGAGATCTCCTTCAGCCTCACCGGCCTCAGCATCTGGAATATGGGATAGAACAACAGCCATATCGCTTTGCCGATAGCGGAATTGTTGATCAGTGCGGCTTCCCAACGGTAAGGCATATCCGCATCCAGCTCTTCAACGCCCTGATAGGAATGATGCTTGAGATGATATTTCTGAAAAGAAACGGCACTGGGAAATACCAGCGGCAAATTGGCGATGATGCCTGCTATCGTATTGTATTGCCTTTTTTTGAACAGGAGATTATGCGCGCATTCATGGATGCACACAAATAAAGTATGGCAGGCAAAAGCGCCGGCCAGATAGGCCGCCAGGAACACGAGCCACCAGGGTTGATCGCGGAGCAGCCAGGACAAAACCAATTGAAAGCTTACACAGAAAAGGATGATAAAAAAAGTGTACGGATTTTTACCGATCAGTCCCCTTATTTCGGGATGTTCATGAATGATTTCTTTCGTACGCATTTTGTGCGGCTCACTTTCCGTGCTCCACCTGAAATTTTTCATTTTACACATAATATATAGGGGGTTATTTCTCGGAAGGTAGACAAATCCTGATAAAAAAACGATTTCCGGTTAAAAGCCCACCGAATATAAGACTTCCTTAACTTTATCCAGCCACAACTAAAACGACTGCAGATGAAAAAAATGTTTCCGGTCCTGATTTTTATTTTTTGCTCGATTGATGTTTTCTCACAAACCAGTCTCCAGTACAAAAAGACCACGGTGATGATCCCCATGCGGGATGGCACCAGGTTGAATACGGTGATATTAAGTCCCGTGAATGCAACCAGCCCCGTTCCCATCCTGCTGCAGCGAACGCCTTATGGAGCCAAGATTCCTTTTCCCGATGATTCGGTGATCAACCTTTCGCCCAGGTTCCCTTACTACAATATGCTGCAGGAAGGATATATTCTCGTTGTGCAGGACATCAGGGGCAAGTATAAGAGCGAGGGCGCCATGCAGATCCATCAGCCGCTTATTCATGCCACTCAAAAGGGAGCAGTGGATGAAAGCACCGATACCTGGGACACCATCGACTGGCTCATTAAAAATACATCAAATAACAATGGGAAAGCCGGCATTGTAGGCATTTCATATCCCGGCTGGCTTGCGCTGGTAGGCGCCGTTGATCCGCATCCTGCCCTCAAAGCATCTTCGGAACAGGCTTGCATGGGCGATCTGTTTTTGGGAGATGATTTCCACCATAACGGCGCTTTCCGCCTCAGCTACGGAATGGAATATACTTATGAAGTGGAATTCGACAGAACTACCGACAGCGATTTTCCTTTCCCGCAATTCGATCTGTTCGACTGGTACCTCAGGCTGGGATCATTGAAAAATGTGAACGATAAATATTTTCACGGCAAAGTGTCTACCTGGAACAATTTTGTAAAACATCCCAACTACGACAGCTTCTGGCAAAAAAATTCACCGCTCAGCTATGTTCCCTATCCGCAGATACCGCAACTGCATGTGGGTGGATACTATGACCAGGAAGATATCAACGGCCCGCAGCTCATGTATGCGCACATGGAAAAGAAAGACAGCTTCAACCGTAATCATATCGTGCTCGGGCCATGGAACCATGGACAGTGGGCAAGAGGAAAAGGAGACAGTCTGGGAAAGATCGCTTTTGAAAGCAATACCAGCGAATGGTTCCAGGATCTGCAGAAAAAATGGTTTGACTACTGGCTTAAAGGCATTGGCGATGGGCATTTTGAAGAAGCCTACTGTTTTCAAACCGGAAGCAACCAGTGGAAAACCTACAACAAATGGCCGCCGGTGGAATCGGTAAAACAAAACCTGTATGCAGGCCCTGCCAATACTGCCTCTTTCAATAAACCTACTGCCGCTTCCGGCTCTGTAAGCTATATCAGCGATCCGAATAAGCCGGTTCCTTATCGCATGCCTCCCATTGAAGCCACTTATGGAAGAGGAAGCCGATGGAGGCCGTGGCAGGTGGAAGATCAGCGTTTCGTTTATTCGCGGCCGGATGTGGTGAGCTTTACAACGGATTCACTGGCCGATGACCTCATTGTAACAGGCGATATAAAAGTGCATCTTTTTGCCAGCACCAGTGGAACGGATGCCGACTGGATCGTAAAGCTGATCGATGTTTACCCGGCTTTCGATCCCAAAAATCTTCTCATGAGCGGTTATCAGTTACCGGTAGCCATGGAAGCATTCCGCGGCAGATACCGCAAAAGCTTTTCCGATCCGCAGCCGCTCGTTCCCAATAAGCCGGAAGAATTTATCATCGACCTGCACCAGATCAATCATGTATTCAAAAAAGGCCATCGCATCATGATACAGGTGCAAAGCACCTGGTTCCCTGTCATAGACCGCAATCCACAGCGCTATGTGCCCAATATTTTCGAAGCCAGGGAATCGGATTATATCAAGGCCGAGCAGAAAATCTATTTCTCTGCCCAATATCCTACGCATATTGAACTGCCGGTGATGAAAGAATAATGGCGTTGCAGAAATTACGGGCTGATTTGTAACCACTTGCATTTAAGACCGTATTTTCCGCAATTTTTTTCGCCAAAAAGCTTGCATAATTAAAATTTCCGTTTAATCTTTGTCTTGTCAATACAACATAACCGTACCCAATCTCCCCTGATTAAAACCGCTGTATTCTTCGCTCCAATTTCCATTTTGTATCGCTGAATTTTCCTGGTATTCGTCTCCAATTTCTGTTGAACGACCTCACCCAATACTATGATCAGCCCCCGGTCATCCGTAATCTCTTTTTTAATAATAATCCTAAAATCGTACAACATGAAAACAATTTTTACATTCTTAGTTCTTGCTTTGATCATCATCACCTGCGTTATCAGCGGAGCGCTTTACCTGGATGCACATTACAATTCTTCGGCTATTCTTACTATCGTCTGGATCGTTTCCATCACCATGTGGATCAAATCGAACGGACTGCTGGAAAAGAAAGAAGCCGTTGCCAAATAATAGCTTACCCCCTCTCTCCGCCTCGTCTCGCCCCAGGGTGAGACGAGCGGAGAGGCCACCTGGCCTCTAACGAAGCATTCAACCCCTTACCCTTTTCTTTGTACTTTTGCCGCCATGGATGCTTTCAGCCATATTAAACGGATCATTGCAATCATTCTCGGCCTCGCCATTGCATTGGTCCTGAAAGGAGCGGTAAAGCTTATTCAGCATCCCGGCAAAACCCGCGCTTACTGGGTTCATCTGCTCTGGTCGCTTTACGTTTTTTTAATACTGATCCATTTCTGGTGGTGGGAATACAAGCTGAACGTGATCACGGTATGGACATTCCCTGAATATTTTTTCATCATTCTTTACATCACGATATTCTACGTGCTCTGCGCCTTGCTCTACCCCGACGACCTGGCCGATTACAGCGGTTATGAAGAATATTTTTATTCCAGGAAGAACTGGTTCTTTGCCGTGCTGGCCATCAGTTTTATTGCCGATTATATTGATACTGCCATAAAAGGGAAAGATTACCTGCAGCATTATAGCTGGGAATATCCCGCGCGCAACATCATTCACTTCATACTCTGCCTGGTTGCCATCAAAGTGAACAATAAAAATTTTCATGCCGCGCTCGTCATCCTGTTCATTTTGTATGAGCTTTCCTATATTCTTCGATTATTCCTCACCGTTTCCTGATCAGCGCTGATATAAGGATGTTTTATTGAGGTCGATGCAGAAATCGGTGATCCATCCTCCTGCCACGTCTACATAAAGGATATTGGGCTTGTTCTGTTTATCGATCGTGCCGTTGGCGATCCATTCATTCATTTTGCCGGGTAGCGAGCGGTTGCCTGCTGTTGCCAGATCGATGATGCTCTTATGCCCCTTGACCACATTCGTGAGCAATAT
>CAYYZJ010000291.1:0-16034 GCA_964475615.1 uncultured Flavitalea sp.
TTGAGATAGGCTTCCACGATATGGAGATGCGTGTTCATCGTCTTTTTTTCATTGGCGTCTTTTTCGCTGAGCCGCAGGTCTTCGAGCGGCTTCCAGTCGCGCGCAAACGCCTCATAATAACCTTTGCGTTGCCGATCGTAAGCATGCTCTTCGATCATCCGGTATAAATTGATGGCCTGCATCAGGACGGACTGCTGGCGGATCACCTTATAATATTCGCTCAGCGCATAAATGGTGAAAGCCATTCCGTAGATCTGCTTGCGGTCGTTCAGCTTCTCGCCTTTATAATCCACGCTCCAGTAAGCGCCGCCGTATTGAGGATCTATGAAATGATTGCTGATATACTCATAAGCCCTCCGGGCTATGGACAGGTATTCGGGCTTATGCGTTTGATGGAATGCAGCGGAGAAAGTCCAGAGGATGCGGCTGTTCATCACTATTCCTTTCGGAGCTTCAGGATGAACCTGGTTCCTGCCGTCGATCCTGCCGTAAAAGCCTCCATGAACCGGATCGGGAGTATGCTGCATCCAGTAAGCCAGGATTTCTTTCAGCTCAATGAGCAATTCATTTTTGTATGACAGCAGCATTGTTATCAATGATTGCATTTAATGTACGCAATGATGCCGATGAGTGGAAGCCGTCGGGCGCAGTGTTCATTACATAATCCAGCAGGCGGTCGATAGTGGTGGTGGCCACATGCATGCGGGTATCCGAGGATGCATAGTAAATAAATACTTTCCCGTCCTCATCGGCGATCCATCCGTTGGAGAAAATGACATTGGATACATCGCCCACTCTTTCTTCTCCCTCGGGAGCCATGAAATAGCCGGCCGGTTTGTAAATGATCCTGCTGATATTGTTCAGATCGGTCATGAAAAGATAAAGCGTATAACGCAGTCCCGCCGCGGTATTCCTGACGCCATGAGCAAGATGCAGCCATCCATGGGCCGTTTTGATGGGAGCAGGCCCCAGCCCGTTCTTGGCTTCATAAACGGTATGATATTCTTTGGGGTCGATGATGATCTCCCTGTCGATGCGTGCAGCCGTGATGGATTGCGATAGTCCGAAACCGATGCCGCCTCCGCTTCCTGCATCGATGAAACCATCCTGGGGCCGGGTATAAAATGCATACTGGCCGTCTTTGAATTCAGGATGGAGCACCACATTACGCTGTTGCGGCGAATGTGTTTGCAGGTCGGGCAGGCGTTCCCAGTGTTTCAGGTCTTTTGTGCGGGCAATGCCACATTGAGCAATAGCCGAAGATTGATCATAAGGCGGAGCTGCGGGGTCTCTTCTTTCAGTGCAGAACAGGCCATAGATCCATCCGTCTTCATGGGCGGTAAGCCGGATATCATAGATATTCACATCCGGATCACCGGTTTCAGGGATCGAAACCGGATGATCGCGGAACCGGAAGTGATCGATGCCATTGGGGCTTTCGGCTATTGCAAAAAAAGATTTGCGGTCATTGCCTTCCACCCGGGCCATGAGCAGGTATTTGCCTTTCCATTTGATGGCGCCTGCATTGAATACGGCATTGATGCCGAATCTTTCCATCAGGAAGGGATTGCGTTCTTCATTCAGGTCGTAGCGCCAGAATAAGGGGGTATGCGCCGCCGTTAGTATGGGATAGCGATAGCGGTCAACAATGCCATTGCCCGGGGCTTCCATGGCATTGGGCCTTTGGATCAGGGTTTCCCAGCATTCCTCCAGTTGCTGCAAACGTTCTTTAAAAAAAACATTCATCATAACGGGTTTTAAGTGATCACTAATACTCACTGAGCCGGTTCCACCATGTTTTTTTCAGGATCAGCACAATGATCAGCAGGATCAGTATGGTGAGCAGCAGAGGCCATTTCAGCCAGAGCACCACATACATGGGCAGGATGGTCAGGCAAAGCTGACCGGTGATGCCCAGCACGATATTGAATGCATTGATGCCGAAATTGTGGTTGCCTTCAAATGCGGGATCTTCCTTCAATACCAGCGCATGTACCGGTTTCCAGAAACCCCAGGGACGGACATTTTTATAAAAAGATTTCAATGTGCCGATATCGGCAGGCGGCGCTGCATAAGTTCCGATCACCGATCCTGCCAATGACAATACGAACAGCAACGGCCAGTAATACAGATCGAGGCCTTTCAGTACATCGAATGATTTTAATACAGCCAGTGCAATGGCAGGAACAATACCCGCCAGCATGCCCCAGAAAAAGCCGCTGGCATTGAACCGCCACCAATGCCATTTGAGCATATTGGCTGCAACATAGCCTCCGTAAAGTCCCGATACGATCCATTGCAGCACGGTGTTCACGTCCTTTACAAACAGCCCCAGCACAATTCCCGTGATCACCACCAGCAACCCGGCGAGATAATTCATGGAGATCACTTTTTTGGTAGATGCCTGTGGATCGATGTATTTGAGATAGATGTCATTGACCAGGTATGCCTGCGCTGCATTGAGCGTACCGGAGAAGGTGCCCATGAATGCGCCGAGGAGGCCGGTGAGCACGAGGCCCATCAGTCCGACGGGAAGAAAATTATTGATCGCGGCCGGCAGTATTTTCTCGAAATCCGTTCCGGACGGCGTTTGCAGATCACCGTTAATCCGGTTGAAATAAAGCAATGCCAGCACCGTCAGCCCGATGATCATGGAATAGCGCACGGGCAGCAGGATGATGGATACAAAGCCGCTCATCTTGCCCGCTTCTTCGGGCGACCGCGTGCTGAGAATTTTTTGCATATCATAATTGGGAGCGGGCCCGGCCAGGCTGGCAAAAAGACCTTTGAACAGCATCATCATAAAAAACAATCCGAACGGAGAAAAGCCATCGTCCTGAATTTTTTTACCGGCATCGGGAACGAGTTGCTCCCAGTTGAGGTTAAGCTTCCATCCGAAAAAAGGATTCATCCATCCTTTGGGAACAGGCAGGCTTTGCCCATGCAGCCTGATCATGGCAATAATGCCTATGCTGATGCAGGCAATGGTCATGATGCCGTATTTGATGACATCGCCCAGCACAATGCTGTGCATGCCTCCGAGTATCGAATAGAACACCGCAAACAAGGTGAACACGATGCCGTATAGATGCGGAATATAGGCAGCCGGAACAGGGAAGGGGATATAATGCCGAACCAGGCTCCAGGGAATGAAGATCTGCATGAACTTTCCCAATCCTATGAATCCATAAGCCATAAAACCCAGGCAGCTCAGCAGGGCAAAAGCAACGACGATATTGTGGGATGCTTTCACGGCAGGCCCTGTTGTTCCGAAGCGGCCGGCCAGCCATTCCGCTCCTGTGGTGGCATTGGAGCGGCGCAGCCATTTCGATAGATACATCATGAGAAAAACCTGGTTGAACACGGGCCATAGCCAGGGTATCCAGATGCTCTTCATGCCATATACAAAGCAAAGGTTCACCATCCACATGGTGCCGGATATGTCGAACATATCCGAAGCATCGCTCAGTCCAAGCATATACCAGGGAAGCGATTTGCCGCCCAGCAGGTAGTTCTCTTTATTGCGGCTCGCTTTTTTTCTTAATATCCATCCGATCGCCAGCATGGCAACCAGATAAGCAAGAAGAATGGCAAGATCGATGGCGTGCAATTTCATTTTCCAAATATACTTTTGAGCCCTTCATCCATATAATACTTTTTTACCTTATGATTATTTTTATTTAGCGGAAAACATATCTTCATTATTTCTAATAGACTGAGCCATAGGTTTTTTAAACCGGCAGGCCTTTGAATTTTGAGTAATATTTTTTTATCTTGCTATACTGATGCAGCAATTTGAATATGCTGTATGTCATATAGATTACTACTACTTTGCTACCATTATGAATAAGGACATTATGCGGGAGATCACCCCGCTTACTCAAAACGACTGCTTTACCATCTATTCCCGAGTCAAAAAAGAATTCTCCTTCCCACTGCATTATCATGATGAATTCGAGCTGAATTTTATCATGAATGCCAAAGGCGCCAAGCGGATCGTCGGCGACAGTATAGAAGTGATCGACGACCTCGAGCTGGTTTTGGTGGGGCCCAATTTGTATCATGCCTGGTTTACGAATCAATGCAAGAGCAATGAAATTCACGAGATCACCATTCAATGGCACAACGATCTGTTCGATCACAAATTCCTTCACCGCAATCAACTGAATTTCATCCGCACCATGTTCGAGCGGTCCAGCAAAGGCATTGCTTTTTCCGCCGACACGATCCGCTCGATGATGCCCCGGCTCATGGCGCTGAATGAAAAGACGGGATTCAATTCGGTGCTGGAGCTGATGTCTGTGCTCAACGATCTTTCCGTTTCTCCCAATATACGCATGCTGTCGAATGCCGCTTTCAGCAATGAGCAGTTCAATTACAACAGCCGCCGCATTGAAAAAGCATTCCAGTACATGAACAACAATTACGATAAGGCGGTAACGCTGGGAGAAGTGGCCAGGCTGGTGAACATGACCGAAGTGTCTTTCAGCCGGTTCATCAAAAAAAGAACGGGCAACACATTCATCGACAGCCTCAATGAGATCAGGTTAGGGCATGCGTCCAAAAAGCTGATCGATACCACGCATTCCATTGCGGAGATATCCTACAACTGCGGGTTCAACAATATTTCCAATTTCAACCGCATCTTCAAAAAGAAAAAAGGCTGCACACCCAAAGAGTTCAGGGAAAGCTTTACCAACGGAACGAAAGTATTTATCTGACCATCATTCCGACCGCAGGCTGACGGCCGGATTGGCCGTAGCTGCTTTGATTGCCTTGAAGCTGATGGTAATAACAGCGATCAGCATGGCGAGGAAGCCGGCAAGTACAAACATCCACCAGCTCATGCTGATGCGGTAGGCAAAATCCTGCAGCCATTTGTTCATCACGAACCAGGCCAGCGGCGATGCAATGATGAATGCAATGAACACCAGCTTCAGGAAATCTTTCGATAGCAGCGATACGATGCCGGCCACATCTGCGCCCAGCACTTTGCGGATGCCGATCTCCTTGACGCGCTGCTCTGCAGTGAAGGTAGCCAGACCGAACAGCCCCAGGCAGGCCACAAAAATGGTAAGCCCTGCAAAAATGCCCAGCATAATGCCGATGTTTTGCTCGGAGCGATAGGTATTTTCATAACGCTCATCAAGAAAAGAATAGGAGAATGCCGATTCAGGCTTTAAATCATCCCATTTTTGTTTAATGCTTTTCAGCAGGCCGGAAATATCGGGGGTATTGATCTTTGCGATCATGGTTCCGTAATCGATGCCCAGTGTCATTACCAGCGGTGTGATCAGCTCATGCAGTGAACGGAAATGAAAATCTTTAACAATGCCGATAACGTGATAAGTTTTCGTGCCATCAGGTTCAACGTGTGTTATGGTATGTCCTAATG
The DNA here is from genome assembly GCA_964475615.1 of uncultured Flavitalea sp. Classification (GTDB taxonomy): domain Bacteria; phylum Bacteroidota; class Bacteroidia; order Chitinophagales; family Chitinophagaceae; genus Puia. Next base: position 5,396 of record CAYYZJ010000291.1, read on the forward strand.
CATGTTGGCCCCAGCCGAAAGCCATTGCAGCGGTTTCATTTAAGATTACCCCGGCTGAATCGGCCCCGAATTCTTTTGAAAAATTACGCCCTGCCGCCATCTGCATACCTAACGTGGATATATAATCGTAATCCACCTCATACCGGAGCGTTTTGATGAACTGGGTGCTGCGGTTATCGGGATAGGCGAAAAAATTGTTGTTGTAGCTGTACCCTGCGGGCAGATAGCCTGAGCGGGTAACGCTGACTACTCTCGGATCATGCAGCAACTGTTGACGGAATGCTTCCTGGTTATTGCCCAGCCAGTAGGTTTCCTGGATCACCAGCACCTTGTCTTTATCATAGCCCAGTTTTTTATGTTGGATATAGGAAAGCTGCCTGTATACTACCGCAGTGGCAATAATAAGGCCGATGGAAATAAAGAATTGAAAGACCACAAGCCCGCTGCGGAACCCGATGCTCTTCTTGCTGGAGCTGAACCTGCCTTTCAGCACAGTGACGGGATTGAAAGAAGAAAGATAAAACGCCGGATAACTGCCGGCCAGCAATCCGGTAAAGAGCCCGAACAGCAAAAGCGTCAGCACGATCCAGGGCCTGAATTGTAATGTCAGATGCTGCTCTGCGATCCGATTGAAGAACGGCAATGCCCAATACACCAGGGCAATAGAGAACAGCATGGCAACCGCCGTAAGCAGCAGGGATTCCATCAGGAATTGCCCGATCAATTGTAGTTTAACTGACCCCATCACTTTTCTTATGCCCACTTCCCTCGCTCTTTTGGAAGCGCTTGCCGTAGAAAGATTCATGAAATTAATACAGGCGATGAGTAACATGAAAACAGCAATAGCGCTGAAAATATACACATAGTGGATATCGCCATAAGGCTCCATATCTGCTGTAAGATCGGAATGCAGGTGTATATCTGTCAGCGGCTGCAGATAAAGACCGATGCTATTGCCGTTTTTCCTGAATTGCGAAAGGCTTACTCCCATTGCTGCCTGCAGTTGCGGGCCGAGATATTTTTCCACTTCCTGCGGAAGCCTGGCTTCGAGTTTTTTGTAATCATAGCCTTTAGGCAGCACCAGGTAAGTATATACGTTGGAAGCCAGCCAGGAATCGCTGTTGGGATCCTGCATGCTGGTCATTGAAATAAAAAGATCGAAATGAAAATGAGAATTGGCCGGCACTTCATTAATCATGCCGGTTACCGTAAGCGGAGTATTGTTGTCTTTAAAGATCAGCACTTTTCCCAGGGGATTTTCATTTCCGAAATATTTTTGCGCAACAGCCCTGGAGATCACTACCGTATTGGGTTTCTGCAACACTTGTTTTGCATCGCCCATCAGCAGCGGAATGGTGAACACCTGGAAGAAATTGGAATCGACGAAGGCTACCGCATCTCCCCTATATGTTTTGTTATTGTAGATAACCGACGGTCTACCGTACATGCGTATGCGCGTAGCTTCCAGCACTTCCGGAAAATCTTTTTTGAATGTTTGCGCTATAGGAGACATCGATACCGCTTCTTTCAGCTCTCCTCCCTGCATATTGCCGCGTACGGTTACCCGCACCATGCGGTCGGCTTTTTCATTGTACCGGTCAAAGCTCAGCTCATGCTGCACATAAAGCATGATCAGCAAGCAAGTGGCGATGCCAAGCGTGAGGCCGAAAATATTGATGGCGGAAAATACTTTATTGCGCCAGAGATTCCGGATGGCTATCTTGAAGTAGTTTTTAAGCATGAATCATTGATTTGTTATCGCACCGCTAATAAGATGCCGGAATACTATGTCTTATAAATCAATAGGATTGCTCCATATTTTATCAGCAACTGCCCGCTTTTGATACAGTCGGTGTTCAATATTCGCACATCAGCCATTCGCAAATTCGCACATTAATAAAATATCTTTGCAGCTTCATGGAAAAATCGAATTTTGTAGATCAGATCAGGATATTCTGCCGCAGCGGGCACGGAGGCGCCGGAAGCAGGCATTTCCTGCGCACCAAGTTCAATGCGCTGGCCGGCCCTGATGGAGGCGACGGAGGCCGGGGCGGACATATCATGCTGCGCGGCAATAAAAATTTATGGACACTGCTCCATCTCCGTTATTATAAAAATGTGCTTGCAGAAAACGGCGAGAGCGGAAGCGGCAATAACTGCACGGGCCGCTTTGGAAAAGACATCGTCATTGAAGTTCCCCTGGGCACCATTGCCCGCGATGAAGCCACCAATAAAAAAGAGGCAGAGATACTGGAAGACGGACAGGAGATCATCTGGATGCCCGGCGGCCGCGGCGGATTGGGCAATGCCCATTTCGCCACTCCTACCAACCAGGCTCCCGAATATGCGCAGCCAGGAGAGCCGGGACAGGAAGGATGGAAAATACTCGAGCTGAAAGTGCTGGCAGACGTGGGATTGGTAGGATTTCCCAATGCAGGCAAATCAACGCTCTTATCGGTGATCACTGCTGCAAAGCCCAAGATCGCCGATTATGCGTTCACCACGCTCGTGCCGCAGCTCGGCATGGTGGAATACCGCGACGGAAGAAGCTTTTGCGTTGCCGACCTGCCCGGCATCATCGAAGGCGCTGCAGAAGGCAAAGGGCTCGGACATCGCTTTCTGCGGCATATCGAACGCAATGCCGCATTGCTCTTCATGATCCCCGCCGACAGCAAGGATCATAAAAAGGAATTCGAGATACTGGTTAACGAGCTGGCCAAATTCAATCCCGAACTATTGCACAAGCAATTCGTGATCGCCATCAGCAAGAGCGATATGCTGGATGATGAATTGAAACAAGCTATTGCTGCAGAGCTTCCGCAGGATATTCCTCATATATTTATTTCTTCGGTTACGCATTCCGGTTTGCAGGAGCTCAAAGACCTGTTGTGGAAAGTGCTGAACGAACCTCCCAGGCAGCCGGATAATAAATGAAACAAGATACATGGAAGCAACAATCCGGTATGGCATCGATATAATCTTAAACCGTCCTCCTGCCTGGAAAAGAAAGCAGATAGGCATGGTCACCAATAATGCTGCAGTTACCAATCGATTTTTGCCTTCGCGGAAGGCATTGCTGCAGGAACAATTCAACCTCGTAAAACTTTTCTCTCCCGAACACGGACTGGACACAACAGGCGCCGACGGCCGCGCCATGCATAACAGCAGGGATATGCTGACCGGACTGCCGGTGATCAGTTTGTATGGCGATAAGCTCGCGCCCGGCGAGGATGATCTCGGGGATATCGACCTGCTGCTGATCGATCTACCGGATATAGGTAGCCGATTTTATACTTATTTGTGGACGATGACCCATATCCTGGAAGCCGCCGCCCGGTTCAATAAACCCTTGATCGTATTGGACAGGCCCAATCCCTTATCCGGAAGGCTTTCGCTTGCAGAAGGCCCGTTGCTGGATGAAGCGCATGCTTCCAGTTTTATCGGCCGCTGGCAGATGCCGGTACGCCACAGTTGCACGCTGGGAGAGCTGGCATTGTATTTCAATGCAACCAAGAAGATCAATGCTTCGCTGGAAGTGATCGGCTGCAAAGGATGGAACAGGAATATGATGTATCATGATTACAGCCCATCGTTCGTACCTCCTTCACCAGCCATCAATTGTTTTGAATCGGCATTGCTCTATCCGGGCGGTTGCCTGCTCGAAGCAACCAATATAAGCGAAGGAAGAGGCACTGCACTGCCGTTCAGGATTGCAGGCGCACCCTGGATGCGGTCGCAACAACTGGCTGAATTATTCAATGAACAGGCTGATAAAGCCGTTGCAAGACCTGTGCATTTTGTTCCTGAAGCAGGAAAATACCATGGACAAACCTGCAAAGGGATCATGCTTCATGTACATGACCCTGGTTATTTCAGGCCGGTAAGAACAGCCTTGCTGTTGCTCAGGCTGATCCGCAATGAACACCCGAACGATTTTGCCTGGGCGCCCTATCCCACTCATGTAAACAACAGCGGCGAAAACCATCTTCGGTTACTCACAGGCCATCATCAACCCGAAAAATTATTTGACATGCCCATGGAAAATTTTAAGGAAGCATTAAATCGCTTCACTGATGCAGATCAATGGCCATCGATGGTATCGCCATACCTGTTATATAAAGAGTAAAAACTTTTTCAGCAGCCATCGCAATTTTTTCAAAGCCTGCCGCGTTATTCATTAAGAAAAAAATTATATAAGTATTTGGCATTAATTTAATGTTAATTACTTGGAGGGAATTCAAAAAGGAATTATTTTTGCAGCAGATTTAAAAGAACAACTATAACCACCACTCTTTAACCTGTTGTTCTCGAGTTCTTTCAACTGTATAACTTCTCCTCAACGATTGTTCTGCCCCAGATTGCCGGCCAGCCGGTTGCTTCTCCATCCTCGATTGCTTCGTCAACTAAACAAGTCACTAAAAACCACATTATATGAAGAAGCAATTCATTTCCGCAATCGCTAAGCTTACCCTGGGTGCTTTCCTGTTTACCCTGGTTACCAGCACAAATGTACATGCAACAGGCATCAATCCTGCCGACAGAACGGCTGATGTAAAATACATCGGCACTTCGGAAGATGCAGTATTGTTCAATGTTTCATTCGACAATCCCGATGGAAAAAAATTCAGCATCATCGTACTGGATGAAGACGGAAGCCCGCTTTTCCAGGAAGTGTATACTGAAAAGAAATTCAACAAGCGTTTCAAACTGCCTAAAGCAGACAGGAACAAACTGACCTTTGTGATCCGCGACTACAAAGGTGCAGATTTGAAACAGACCTTTGAAATCAACACGCGCTTTGTTGAGGATGTAGTAGTGACCAAGCTGTAAGACAGAAATTAGAAAATAGTGAGTAGAGAATAGGCGACATATCCTATTTTCTATTCCCTATATCTAGTCACTATACAACAAGTCTCCAACTTGTTGTATTTTGCAGCATGCTATCGCATCTGTCTGAAACACTGATCGGTTCGGAAATCGTAAAGCTCGGCGGAGATATTCGTGAAAAGATCCGCCGCGGCGAAACGATCTACAATTTTACGGTAGGGGATTTCGATCCGCAACTGTTTCCCATTCCCCAGGAGCTTGAGCAAGCCATCATCGATGCTTACCGGAAGCATTTTACCAACTACCCTGCCGCAGAAGGCAACCTGGATCTGCGGCAATCCATATCTGCTTTTCTCGAAGAAAGAGAGCAGCTCAGGTATTCGCCGGAGGAAATACTCGTTGCCAGCGGAGGCCGCCCGCTGATCTACACTTTGTTCAGGGCCATTGCCGATACCGGCGACAAGATCATTTATGCCGTGCCTTCCTGGAACAATAATCATGACACGCATTTCGTAGGCGGCGAGCATGTGGTGATCGAAGCCAGTGCCGGCAATAATTTCATGCCCCGTGCTGCAGACCTGAAGCCGCATATCCGAGGGGCCGCCATGGTATGCCTCTGCTCGCCGCAGAACCCAACAGGCACTACCATCAGCAAACAGGACTTGGAATCCATTTGCGATATGATCCTGGAAGAAAATGCCCGCCGCTCCCCTGCCGAAAAAAAATTATACCTGATGTACGACCAGATGTACTGGCATCTCACTTATGGCGATATCAGGCATTACAATCCGGTTTCATTGCGCCCCGCCATGAAAGAATACACCATCTATATCGATGCCGTCAGTAAAGTATTTGCAGCAACGGGCGTTCGGGTGGGCTGGTCTTTCGGCCCGGCAACGGTGATGGATAAAATGAAAGCCATGCTCACGCATATCGGCGCCTGGGCTCCCATGGCAGAGCAAAAAGCCGTTGCCGCTTTTCTGCAACAGAAAGAGGCCATCGATAAATACCTTCAGCATTTTAAAAAAGAGATCGAAGAAAGACTGCATCGCATCTACGACGGATTTATACAATTGAAGCGGGAAGGGTTCAATGTAGATGCCATCGCGCCGCAGGCCGCCATCTATCTCACCGTTAAAATAGATTTGGCAGGCAGGCGAACAGCCAATGGCCGCCATCTCGAAAAACAGACCGATGTTACTTCCTATATTCTCGACGAGGCAAGACTGGCCCTGGTTCCTTTCACTGCATTCGGAGCATCGGCAGGCTCGCCCTGGTACAGGCTGAGCGTGGGAACCTGCCGCAAGGAGCTCATCCCCGAAATGTTCCAGCAGTTCCGCAAGGCAATGGAGAAGCTGGAGGGCAATAGGCAATAGGCAATGGGCAATAGGCAATAAGCAAAAAAGAACAATTCAATTATTCATTGCCTATTGCTTATTGCTAATTGTCCATTGCCTATTTTTCACTAAATTCACGTATGAATTTCGTCCAGGTACGCTCGTTCGATAATTATATTCAGGCCAATATTCAATTGGGCATGCTGCAGGAAGAAGGGATCAACTGCCATTTGATCGATGAGTATATCATTACACTGGATCCTCTGCTCAGTCCGGCCCTGGGAGGAATGAAGCTGATGGTGTATGAAACACAGGCCGGCCGTGCATTAGACCTGCTGAAAGAAAGCGAACGGGATGAAATTTGAATTGTTGCCATGGAAAAGTTCGTTGATTTTTTTAAACATATTCAGCCCTGGCAGCGCTCTGCAGGCGTTGTTGCCGGCATCGTCTTCTTCTGGATCATCGAAGGCATCATTCCCTTATTTCGTTTTAAATACCGTAAATTCTACCACGCCGGATTAAACCTCTTCTTCACGCTGACCACCATTGTCATCAATCTTGCATTCGCCTATCTCATTTTGCTGGGCAGCGATTATACCAACCGGCATCAAGTCGGATTGCTTCATATCGTGCACTTACCCTTATGGCTATACGTAATTGCGGGGCTCATGATCCTCGATTTTGTGAGCGCCTGGCTGATCCACTGGATGGAGCATAAGATAAAATGGATGTGGAAATTCCATCTCATCCATCACAGCGATACCTGGGTGGATACCACTACGGCCAACCGCCATCATCCCGGCGAAAGCGTGTTCAGGGCCATGTTCACCTTTCTGGCCGTGATCATATCAGGAGCCCCGATATGGCTGATCTTTATGTACCAGTCCCTGTCGGTATTATTCGCGCAGTTCAATCATGCCAATATCCATCTCCCGAAATGGCTGGATAATACGCTGAGCTGGATCATCGTTTCGCCCGACATGCACAAAGTGCACCATCATTATGCCCAGCCGCTCACCGATACCAATTACGGCAATATCTTTTCTTTATGGGATCGTATTTTCGGCACTTATGTGAAAGTGAAAGACATCAATACACTGCACTATGGCATCGACACCTATCCGAAAGAGGAAGAGAATAACCGCATGGGCAAATTGCTGAAGATACCTTTTGAAGAATACCGGCCTCCTGAAGGAGCGAAGTTCAGCAAATAAACATTACTGCTGCTGCATCATTTCCATATAACGCCTGTATGAATTCTGCTGGCCGTTCTGTTTTACCGGATGCGGCCTCAGTATCGTGGCCTGTTCATCCACCGTTCGGCCGCTTTCATAAGATACCGATACGCCTACTTCCAGCTTGTGTTCCGACACTCCTTTATAAGTTCCTTTAACCGGTGAGCAGTCGCTGAAATTGCGTCCAACGGCCAGGCGTACGTGCAGATCGCTGACCAGGCAATTGTTGGTAGGATCGAGGCCGAGCCAGCCATAAAAAGGAATATAGGCTTCCACCCAGGCATGGGTAGCGCCTTCACCGCGCATGCCGTTCTTGTTTGGACAGATATACCCGCTCACGTATCTCGCCGGAATATGCATCACGCGCAGCATGAGCAGCAGGATATGCGCAAAATCCTGACATACGCCGGCTTTCAGTTCCCACACTTCATCGAGCGTGGTCTCTACGCTGGTAATGCCCTTGATGTATTTGAAATTGTTGTACACATAAGCGTTCAGTTGCATGGCTGCCTCCAGCGGCGTTTTATCCTTATCCATGTTGGCGCCCGAAGCCTGGATCAGATCCTGCAGGGCAGCGAAATGTTCGGGCTTTAAAAAATCGATATAGGGAACATGGAACTGAAGGCCATCCAGTTCTTCCCATTGTCCCGCTGCAGGAAGATTATCCTCCGGCATCGGCTTTGCCCTGGTAATCACTTCCACCTTGGAATCGATCACCAGTTCAATATGCGGTTCTGCATGCATGAAAGAACCTACTTCATTGCCGTAATAATCTTTATAGACCTCCAGCTGCGGATCACTGCTGATATGCAGCTCCTGCTTTAGCACATCCTGGTATTCGTCTTTGATGGGGAACAACATGATCTGGTTGGCGCTATCTCTTACCGGTGCTTCGTAAGTGTATTTGGTTACATGGTGAATCTGGAAACGGGGCATCTTTAGGATTAATGATTGTAAAATTAATGATTGTTATCTATGAATAGCCAAAATAATACTGGTTGAGCGCATTGCCGGTTTCATACAATTCTTCCTTGATGGAATTGAGATAGGCATGCAGTCCCTGATTCATGATCGTGTCTACTGTAGAATATCTTACCCTGCTTTCTATCCTGCCGATCATGAAATCGATTTGGCGAAAGCCTTCCATATTCCTTTCACTTTTCAGCCGCTGAAAATAGCGGTGAAGCTGCCTGATGGAATAGATCACCGATCGTGGAAAATCTTCATTCAGCACAATCTGCTCCACCACATTCCTCGCATCGAAGCCGCTGCGATAGGTTTTGAGATAGAGCTCATATCCGGAAATGGAAAGCAACAGATATTTCCAGTACATGGTATCGGCGCTTTCGGTGTCGTAATTGACATCGCTGAATTTTACGTCGAGGATATCAGCCGACTGCACGCTGCGCTCCAGGAATTTGCCGATGCTCATGAAAGCATATCCTTCGCCCCTGGCCATGGTGATCTCCGTTGTTCCATAATACAGCAATCCCTGCTTGATCAGCACATCCAGTGTCGTAACCGGGTCTTCCTGCTGCAGCAACCGGATGAGCTGCTCATCGCGAACGGTATGATAAAAATCGTTCAGGCATTGCCAGAGCTCTTTGGTGATATGATCCTGCACGCTCCTCGCATTTTCGCGCGCATGGGTAACGATATTGACGACGGAATTCGGGTTTTCGCGGTCGGTGACCATATATTGCAGCACTGCCCTGGAATGATATTGAATGGAAGCGGCCTGCTCTTCATCGAGATAAGTGAAAATGCGGAGCACCGGCTTCCAGGAAAACTGCTGCAGGTCATCCTGCGAAGATGCATAATTGATCTTGAGCATCCGCAGGATGCCGTCGGTACGTTCCATATAACGGCTCATCCAATATAAACTGTCGGCAACCCGGCTTAACATGTTTAGTTCCCAGTTTAGAGTTTACAGTTTATGGTTTTTTAGTTTATATAAAATTTCATCATAGCCTTTGAATTGCAGAACCGGAAACAGGAAACCGTAAACTGTGAACCTTTATCCGGCTATCACCCAGGTATCCTTGCTTCCGCCTCCCTGCGATGAATTGACCACCAGCGATCCTTCCTTCAATGCCACCCTCGTCAATCCTCCCGGTACGATCTGGATCCCATCGGGGCCGCACAATGCATAGGGACGAAGATCGACACGGCGCGGCTGCAGCCTTCCGTTCATATAGCAAGGCGCAGAAGAAAGGCTGATGATGGGTTGTGCAATATAATGCCTCGGGTTCTTGAGTATCTCAACCTGGTACCGGAATATCTCTTCATCGCTGGCAGTATGTCCCATCAGCATGCCATAACCTCCGCTCTCATTGGTTTTTTTGATCACCATGCGGTGCATATTTGAAAAAACATATTCCCTTTCCTCGGTATTGCCCAGTTGATAAGTGGGCACATTTTTCAGAACGGGTTCTTCATTCAAATAATACCTGATCATGGCAGGCACATAAGTATAGATGGCCTTGTCGTCGGCCACGCCGTTGCCCACTGCATTCACGATAGCCACATTGCCCTTGCGGTAAGCGCTCATAATGCCGGCCACACCCAGCATGCTGTCCGGCTGAAAGACCAACGGATCGAGAAAATCATCGTCCACACGGCGGTAAATAACATCCACCAGTTGCAGGCCTGCCGTGGTTTTCATGTAAACGCGATGGTTGTCGACCACCAGGTCTCTCCCTTCCACCAGCTCAACGCCCATGAGCCTGGCCAGGGTAGTATGTTCAAAATAAGCGGAATTGTAAATGCCCGGCGTGAGCACTACGATAGTGGGATTGCTGGTCTGCCGCGGAGAAAGCGCTACCAGGTTCTTGTGCAGGATATTGGGATATTCTGTTACCGTTCGCACATTATTTCTCGGAAGCAGATCGGGAAAAATGCGCTTGGTGATCTCCCGGTTTTCCAGCATATAACTCACGCCGCTGGGTGTACGAAGATTGTCTTCCAGGATATAAAAGCTGCCGTCGTTATTGCGGATGAGATCGATGCCGGCAATATGAACATAAATATCGTGGGGAACAGGAAAGCCATGCATTTCGCGGAGATAATGGGGACAACTGTATACCATCTCCACAGGCACCACGCCGTCCCTCAGGATGAACTGTTCATTATAAACATCTTTCAGAAAAAGGTTCAGCGCTTTTAACCGCTGCCGGATCCCTTTTTCAATATAATCCCATTCTGATGTGGTGATGATGCGCGGAATGATGTCGAAGGGAA